>CAMTOL010000013.1 GCA_947074135.1 uncultured Rikenellaceae bacterium | reverse complement strand
AAACGTCAAAAAAATAAAAAAAAAAAGGGGGGAATATTCAAACAAAAAAAGAAAAATGAAAAATGAAAATAGTAAGAAAAAAGAATGGAAAAAACAATAGATCAAACCGGCGCGAATGGCGTAATGGATAGCGCAGGAATTGAAGAAATCTAAAAACAAAAAGATAGATTCAATATCAGAATCATTGCTAGACGCTCAAAGACGAACGAAAAGAAACTATCGAGATATAAAGAGGTTGACGTAATCTGGGGCGACATTACATCATACGACGATATGTTGCGTGGAATAACTGGGGCAGACTTCGTGCTACACGTCGGTGGAATGGTCTCTCCTAAGGCTGACTATAAACCCAAAACAACAGCTCGCGTAAACATAACAGCAGCTCAAAATATTGTCAAAGCTGTTAACGCTCAGCCGAACCCCGAAAAGATAGCAGTTGTTTACATCGGTTCGGTAGCGCAAACATCCGACCGCAACGCTCCAATCCACTGGGGACGAACTGGCGACCCTATCTGCATTAGCGTTTATGACCACTACGCTATAACGAAAACCATTGCCGAACGTGTGATTGTCGAGGGTGTACCTAAATGGGTATCGCTTCGTCAGTCAGGGATTCTCTACGGCGGTATTCTCAAAAACTACGACCCCATTATGTTCCACGTCCCTATCAATGGTGTATTGGAATGGGCTACAGTCGAGGATTCAGGTAGAGTCCTGGCCAACGTATGCCAAGAATGGGTGCCTGATAGCTTCTGGAATGAGTTCTACAACATTGGTTCTGGCGACAGCTTTAGACTAACAAACTACGAATTTGAATGCCTCTTACTTAAGGCTATCTCTTGTCCTAAACCCGAAAAAATATTCTCGCCAAACTGGTTTGTCACTCGCAACTTTCACGGACAATGGTACGCCGATTCGGACAAACTAAACGATATACTCAAGTTTAGAGAGAACATAACCTGTGAGGAGTATTTTAAACGCTTAGGCAAGGGTGTACCTTGGTTCTACCACCTCTCGGCTATCTGTCCGCCATTTATCTTGAAACATCTAGCAATGAAGCCACTTGCTAATAGCAAAAATATAGGTACGATGTGGTGGATAAAGAACAACGAACAACAGCGGATTAATGCTTTTTGGGGAGGATATGACAACTGGGCTAAAATTCCTTCGAAATGGAGCGATTTTGAGGTCATAAGACCTACTAAAGAGGTCAACTACCTCGACCATGGCTACGATGAACAAAAAAATGAGTTGACCATAAACGATATTCGAGGTGCAGCACGTTTTAGAGGAGGAGAGTGCTTGAGCGAGAACTATTCGGCGATGAGTGACAAACTAAAATGGAGGTGTAACTGCGGCGAGGAGTTCGAGGCATCGGCAGCACTTATACTAAAGGGTGGGCATTGGTGCGAAAAGTGTTTGCCAGCCCCTTGGAACTACAATGAAATAGCCAAACACAACCCATTCTTCGCTCAAGTGTGGTATCCACTCCACGAGCGTACCGAAACCGACAGCTACGGCGCTGACATTTACGAAAACTGGGAAAAATAGAAGAACCATAAAAATAGCATAACACACAAAATAGAATGATAAGAACCATAAAAATAGCACTTATTTCGGCAGCACTACTCGTCCTAACTCCATCTTTTAGCAACGCTCAAACCTACGAACTTATACCTTTTGGAGATTTCGAAAACTGGTTGAGTCGCGATATAGAGGAGTCATTCATAATGGGAGGTGAGACTAAACGTATTTGGGAGATTGCACCAAATGGCAAACAAGATGGGCGCAGAGCCTATGTCCCTTCTATTTCGAGCTGGGGCAACTCAAACGCTTATGCTGTTGTAATGGGGATTACAAAAACTAGCGCAACAGTCTTTCCCGAGAAACGAGCAGATGGAGGTCGTTGCGCGTTGCTTAAAAGCTATGTCGAAACAGCCAAAGCGCTTGGACTGTTCAATATAAAAGTAATGGTTTCGGGTTCAATTTTCTTAGGAGAGACTATTGAACCTATTAACGATGCCGACGAGCCATACAAAAAACTTAATATGGGCATTCCATTTACAAAACGCCCTGTAGCACTAATCTATGATTATGATGCTAAATTAGTCAATCACGGCGAATTAACAAGGGCCGAAGGTATAAAACTGACCAGAACCAAAGGCGAAGACTGCTGTCAAGTGTATGTATATCTCCAAAATCGCAAGGAGAACCCCGATGGTTCACTCACAGTAAAGCGAGTTGGCACTGGAATGGAGTATATTACCAAAAGCAGTAATGGTTGGCAAAATAATCATCGATTGGCAATACACTATGGCAATATCACACAAGAGAGTTTCTATAAACCTTATATGAAGTTAACCGATTTTTATTATGCCAAGAATAGTAAAGGCGAGAATGTGCCAGCCAAGGAGATAGGTTGGGCATCGGCAGACGAGAAGATAACTCACGTTATGATATTTTTCTCATCAGGAATTCACGGAGCATTTGTAGGAGCCGAAGGTATTGAACTTCGTATCGACAATGTTCGTTTTGAGTATTAATTAGCAGTTAAGCAACCTTTTTTAGGTTCATCTCTTATTCGTTCTGCTTTAATAGTAATATTCTGACCACCTCACATAATCACTAATCACAAAAATAGAGAGCGAACAAATAAATTGTTCGCTCTCTGCATTCTAAGCAAAGTACTACCCATTTACTCTACCTAGATATGTTTTATTGTTGCTCTTTAGAGTTAGACGGGACTAATTAAAGCCCCTGTCTAGCTCAAAGAAATATGCATCAACTAGATAGCCTTAAAGTGCCATACCCAACCAGTACCTGCAAAACAGTCACTTGTAAATAGAACCATTTTGTTGTCATCTAGGACTTTGATTTCATAGTTATTGTGAGTATTACCACCTTTGTCACCCTCGAAAGAGCCGATAAGACCTATAGTTGGGAAAGAGATCTTGGTAAAGTCGCCGTTAAATACAAACGAACCTTTTTGAGGGGCTGCGCTTGGACCTGAATAGTAAGTGTAGTTAGCACCACCATCAACGTCAAATACGATTTTACCGTCAACGTCTGCTGGAGGACAACAGTCAGAACCTGCATTCCACCATACACCTTCCCAGTTACCTGGGTCAGTCATTGCATACCATACCTTACCATCACCAGGGACGCCATCAAACACCCAGGTTTTACCTTCTAGGTCATTACCAATCAGTTTGTAGTAAGCATCATTGATAGGCGCATCCATAGTCGTTACCTCAACTTGAATAGTTTTAGAGATAAACTCAAACTTAGATGGATCTCCATCAGTTGTCATATAAGGAGTTGTAGCTAGATACGTAAAGGTATGAGTTCCAGTATAAGGAACTAGCGCAGTAGCTTCGTCAGAGTATGCAGTACCAAAATTATAGTTCCACATACCTGTTACACCTTTAGTATTCATTTTAAGTTTAATCAAGTTGCTACCACCTGGATTCTCAGCGGTCAACTTAATATCATCTTTATTGAAAGAGTTAGAGAGCGTTTGTCGTTTCTCTACTGGCTTACACGCAAAGAGTACAACTGCACTAATTACGCCCAAACAATATAATATTTTTTTCATTTCTTTTATTTGTTTTAAGATTACTACCAACCTGGGTTTTGTTCATAAACACCTTCTGAAAGTCTTATTTCTGACTCAGGGATAGGCATAAGATATTTAACTGTGTTAGGATCTACCTTGTAAGTAGCAGGGAAACCACTAGTTTTAACATCGATTTCAATTCCGTAGAAGTTTGATGTATTACCAGTAGATGCTTTGTTAGCATCACCCCAACGAACTAGGTCTAACCAACGAAGTCCTTCGAATGCAAACTCATACAAACGCTCTTTTTTAAGTTCGTTAAATGAGTAGCTAACTGCAGGAAGCCCAGCACGAGCGCGAACTTGGTTCATACCATCAGCAGTTTCAGTAAGCTCTGAGTGCATAAGAAGAATTTCAGAATAACGCATCAAATAAGTATCTTGAGCATTCCACAACTGCATATCTTGCGCACCTGTCATATTGTAAAGATACCAGAACATACCTTTGATACCATCAGCACCAGCGTGTTGAAGAGTGGTATATTTCATATTAAGATGACCAGTACTTTGAGTTTGAGTGTTGTTGTCAGTCCAATCTTGAGTACCATAATCAGCATCACCAAGTTTAATCAAAGAGGCAACTTTACGTAAGTCATCATTAACCCAACTGTTAACAAAAGATGAGTGAACAGTACACATACCCCAACCTTGACCAAAAGGAACAAGAGATTGGTCACGAACACCAATAAATAGAGGTAAACGGTTGTTGTACTTTTGTCCAATACTCCAGCTTGCTGCACCATAGCGAAGAGCAAACATAACCTCAGGGTTACCAGTACCGATAGCAGATGGAGTAGGACCGTCTTGACCTACCCAGCTAAGACCCTCTCTCTCTGCGTATGGGAAAGGAACGTTAGTATCGCCGTTGTTAGCCAATTTGTAGCTTTGGTTTACATAAGAGTAAGGCCATAGGTTACGGAAGTCAGGAACTAGAGAGAAACCAGATTTGTTGATAATATCGTTGATATGAGCTATAATTTGATCTTTAGTAACTGGAGCAGCACCATCTTTATAAAGAGGAAGAGTTGAAGTAGCTTGACCCGCAACATTTGTCATATAACCAGTATAGAACAAATAGATACGTGCAAGATAACCTTTAGCAATCCAGATATTTGCGTGACCATACTCAGAAGCAGGAATAGAACCAGCAGGAATCTCATCCATACAATCAATAGCATCTACAAGATCTTGAGCGATAAAGCTAAAGGTCTCTTCAAACGATGAACGAGGCACATCGCGAGGAGCAGCTGTGTTAGGAATGATAGGTACACCACCAATAAAACGAGCAAGACGATACATCAAGAAACCACGCATAAAGTAAGCTTCACCAAGTGATTTTACTTTAAATGCATCAGCTTCAGCAACTGAATTGAAATATCTTGAGAAGTCTTTGCTTTCAACTGCTTCAATTACAGCACTTGCACGGTTAACTCCATTATAAGTGTTAACCCAGAGGTCGCGCATAAAGTCTTCTGTTGCATTTTGGAAAGCATCTCTAGCCTTAACGTCTTGGTCATCAGGACCACCACCACCCAACATAATGTCAGATAGAAGGTTATCTAGCATAGGCTCTTCAGTAATAGCATTATCAAGATATAGAGTACTGTAAACACCATTTAGAGCCTCCTCTATATCCTTAGGAGTAGTGTAGAACGTATCTTGGTTCTTCTGATAGAGGTTATCTGCATCTAAGAGTCCTTTACAACCTGTCACAGTTGTTAGGAGCAGTAAACCCGATATTGTATATAATATTTTTTTCATAGTTATTTGCTGATTTTATTATAGAGTGATATTAATACCAAACATTACGATGCGTGGAAGTGGATATAGACCAAGGTCAATACCGCCTGCCCAGCCATTATCTCCGTTGTAACCAATTTCTGGATCCATACCGTCATAACCTGTAATAGTAAATAGGTTATTAACTGACACATAAACAGAAGCAGATCTCATCCATTTAACATTTTTAAGCAATCTGTCGAAACGATAACCTAGAGTAAGGTTTGACAAACGAACATAGTCAGCATCGTGCATATAGATATCCGAAACGAGGTTAGAGTTAGCAACCGATTGGTAAGACAAACGTGGAAGACGGTTTGAAGTACCTTCACCATGCCAACGATCAAATATCGCTGTAGTGTAGTTATTAAGAGGGCTATCAGCAAATGAGCGGTAAGATTGCATAACTTGCATACCGAATTTACCTACCAATGAAGCGTTCAAGAAGATACCTTTGTAATCAAAGTTAAGTTGAAGACCAGCTTCGAAGTCTGGAGTTGGTTTGCCCAACATAACCTTATCTGCTTCGTCGATAACGCCGTCGCCATTTGTATCAACAAAACGCACGTCACCAGGTTTACGAGCAGTTTCTGCTTCGATACCGATTACGATAGGTTTACCATTTTTGTCAACGTAAGCGTCAACTTCAGCTTGGTTTTGGAAGATACCGTCTGTTTTGAAGCCATAGAAGTAACCGATAGGTTTACCAACCTCAACGCGAGAAACGAAAGATGTACCTTGTCCAAGTACGTTACTGTTACCATTGATAACACCTTCAGCATTAGCAAGACGAGTTACCTCATTTTTGTTGTAAGCACCAGTAAGTGTCACACCATAGCTAAAGTCACCTGCGCGGTCGTTCCAAGAGAGTAGCAATTCAACACCACTGTTACGAACGTCACCACCATTGATATAAGGAGCACCTGCACCAGAAGTACCTAGGATAGGAGCTACAACCAACCAGTGTTTAGTAGTTTTTTGATACCAGTCAAACGATAGACCAAGACGTGAGCGGAAGAATTTAGCATCAAGACCAACGTTAATTTGTTCTGAAGTTTCCCAAGTTACCTCAGGGTTAGGAATATTGCTTGGGAACGCAGCCATAGCAGGAACCTCTTTGTTATAACCGAAGAAGTAGCCTTTTGAGTCGTAGCCAATATTAGATTGGTAAACGAATCCACCAATATTGTGGTTACCATTTTGACCCCAGCTAGCGCGAAGTTTACCAAATGTCAACCAATCAGAAGTATTTTCCATAAAACTCTCTTCAGTAAAGTTCCAACCTGCAGAAACTGAAGGGAAGAAACCCCAACGTTTGTCAGGAGCAAAGTTAGAAGAACCGTCAGCACGGAAAGTAGCATCAAGCATATATTTCTCTTTGTAGTTGTATGACAAACGACCCATATAAGACATCAAACCACCACCTTGAGCAGCCCAGTCTTTACCATCTGTTGAGATTTGACCAACAACCTCAGGAGCAGCAGTGTTATCTAGGTAAGCATATTTAGATTCATCATAAAGAAGGTTAGCTTTCCATCCACCAACATTAAAGTTAAGAGTAGATTTAACCATTTCAGAACCGATAAGTACATTGAATTTATGATCATCAGCAACTGTAAAGTCATAGCTCAAAGTATTTGTCCAAGACAATTCAGAACCAATGTAAGCAGACATACTAACACCGTCAAGTAGGTTTTGTTGTTTTCTACCAATATTATATTTTGGAGAGTAGCTACGTCCGTTACCCCACCAAGCATTAATACCTAGAGAGCTACGAAGTTTAAGACCTTTGATAGGTTCAAGAACAGCATAAACGTTACCAACAGCAGTATTACCATTATTCCAGCTATAGTTGTTTCTGAAATACATACTTGCAACAGGGTTAGAAGAGGCTTGTTGTTGACCTCCAATACCCCAAAGTGCTGGAGCGAAACCATAAGTTGAAGATGCTATATTTTCGTTATCCCAATAAACTGGAAGAAGTGGGTTAGCCACAAGAGCATCACGAAGGTCATTCCAATACATATTACCAGTAGCAGCACCACGATTTTTGCTATTGTTGTATGTGAAGTTTTCACCAAGAGTAAGAATATTGTGTTCACTAGTTTTGAAAAGAACGATTTCAGTGTTTAGACGAGCTGTCAAACGTTTCATACCAGCATCATAAATACTACCACCTAGGATACCACTTTGATCGTAGTATGTGAAACCAGCTGAGTAAGTGAAATCTTGAGCGCTACCAGTAATGTTGATAGAGTGGTTTTGCACAGGAGCATTTTTCATAGACTCTTCAGCAACCCAGTCAGTACCAGTCCAACCACTTTGAAGTTTGTTCCATACGTAGTTACCATAAGCAGCACCTACACCTGCACCAAACTCTTCGTCAAGGTTAGCATTACCATTAACAATAGCATCTTGCCAGTTGTATAGAGGCATACCACTATTAGAAAGAGCTTCGTCCATAATGAACATATACTCTTGAGCGTTAAGCATTGGGAGTTTTTTATAGATATTTTGCATACCGTAGTAGCCATCATAGCTAACAGTTGTGCTAAGTTTATCACCACCACCTAGTTTACCTTTTTTAGTTGTTACAAGTACAACACCATTCGCTGCACGAGCACCATAGATAGCAGCCGAAGCAGCATCTTTAAGTACGTCGATACTTTCGATGTCCGATGGGCTCAAGTAGTCGATAGAACCAAGAGCAACACCATCAACGATGTAAAGTGGCGAACTGCTACCAGTTGTACCAGCACCACGAATAGTTACTTTTGTACCAGAACCTGGAGCACCGTTATTACGTACGATGTTAAGACCAGCAACCATACCTTGAAGACCCTCCATAGCGGTTGTTTGTTTAACACCAGCGATTGCATCACCTTTTACGTTAGCATTAGCACCAGTTACAAGTGCTTTTTTCTGCGTACCGTAACCGATAACTACAACCTCATCAATACTTTGAGCATCAGTTTCCATTTGGACGTCAAGTACTCCGGTTGCAGGAGCTTTTTGAGTCGTTGTAATCATTCCGGCATACTGGAAGATAATAGTTTGACCCTCCTGAGCCTTAATCTCATACATACCATTAACATCTGTCATAGTACTCTTTGAGGTTTGTTCAACTACAACGGCAACACCAATTAGAGGCTGACCGTCTGCTGCGTCAGTTACTACTCCTCGAACAGTCACATCTTTTTGAGCAAAAAGAAGTGCGCTCTGAAGTAGAAGCAGCGTTAGAAAGTACAATTTTTTCATTAGTTTTAGTTTTTAGTTTAGATAATAGATTTGTTGTTTGTGGTTATTAATAAATATTTAGTTGATAGATTAAATAATATTATGTGAATCCCATTTGTTAGTTGTTTTACAATATGTTTTAAGAGTCTGATTTCCTACTTGAATAGTAAATGACCCCTTTTCGAGAATCCATTTTCCATCATATCCGACAAACGCTAACGAATATGCCGGAACTTCGAGAGTAACTTTTTTTGTCTCTCCTGCTTTGATTGCAACCTTGCTGAAAGCTCTCAAACGACGTGTATCGGGAGTTAACGAGGCAAAATCATCAGAGCTAAAGAGCATCACAACCTCTTTCCCGTCAACTTTACCGCTATTTCTTACATCAACAGTAAATTTTAGAACATCATCAGCTGTAAATTCGTTTTTATCTACTCTTAGGTTAGAGTATTCGAATTCTGTATAGCTAAGCCCATAACCAAATGCCCATTGAACCGATACAATAGCATCATAATTGTAACTGCCCTCCATTTGGTCAAGTTGTTGACTAGGTTTGTAGTCGTATGTAATAAGTGAGTTAGGATACTTAGGATATGTGTAAGGGAGTTTTCCACTTGGGTTAACATCTCCCACAAGAACATCTACCAACGCATCAGCACCATAGTTTCCAGGTAGATATGTATGAACAATAGCTGCCATCAAAGGTTCAATATCGGCTATAATACGTGGACGACCTTCGCCTAGAACCATAATAACTGGTTTGCCTGTGGCAGCAAGAGCTTCCGCCAAATCAAGTTGATTTTTTGATATAGTCAAATCGTCAAGATTTCCTGGAGTTTCGCAATATGAGTTCTCGCCGACACACAAAACGATATAATCAACCGATTGTGCAGCAGCAACAGCTGCCGCAATTTGAGGTTTTTTTTCTGCTGACCAGTGACCCTCAAAATCATACTCTACTCCTGGTGAATAAAACACATTTGAGATGCCATATTTGGTTTGGAATGCCTCCAAAATAGTGTTATACTGACCAGTGAATGAGTCAAGATGCGCCTTATCGCCTTGCCAACTGTACGACCAACCACCGTTCAAAGGACGCATTGAATTTGCATTAGGTCCAGCAACAAGAATTTTTTTGCCTTTAGCTATTGGAAGTACATTATCCTTGTTTGCAAGGAGTGTAATTGACTCTTGAGCCGATTTTAAAGCAACTTGAGCAAATTCATCGCTCGCAAATTTAGGGAACTCACTATAGTCATAATAAGGTTTATCGAAGAGTCCAAGCCTGAATTTGAGTCTAAGGACTCTGCGCGTTGCGTCATCGATTCTACTCATCTTAACTTCGCCCTCTTCTACTAACTCCTTTAAGTAGTTACAGAAACTCCACTCATAAGGAACCATTGCCATATCAATACCAGCGTTAATTGCCAATTTAATAGCCTCTTTTTTAGATTCAACTATTTTATCGCGTGTGAAGAGATTATTTATATCAGCCCAATCTGTAACAACCATACCATCCCAATTCAGATCCTCTTTCAGCCATTGCGTAATTAGTTCATAGTTTGCGTGCACAGGAAGTCCATTATTAATGCCCGAGTTAACCATAACAGTTAAAGCACCTGAACGAATAGCTGAAAGGAATGGCGCAAAATGACGTTCTCGCATATCTTGTTTAGATATATAACTTGGAGTTCTATCTTTTCCTGATTGAGGAGAGCCATAGCCCATATAGTGTTTCAAACAAGAGGCAATATAATTATGTCCAATATTATCATTACTACCACCTTGAAAGCCCTCAATAGCAGCAACACCCATAACAGATGCTAGATAACTATCCTCGCCATAAGTTTCCCACTGACGACTCCAACGAGCATCACGACCTAGGTCAAGAACGGGAGTAAATGTCCAAGGTACCGCACTTGCTTTAGTTTCATATGCCGTAATCTCTGCACTTTGTTTAACAAGTTCGGGATTGAATGTAGCAGCCATACCAATTTGTTGAGGGAAGAGTGTGCCTCCAGCAGTGTATGATGTTCCGTGAATTTGGTCAAGACCGTAAAGCATAGGTATCTCGCCATTGAGAAGAGCTTTCTGTTGAATCTTTTTAATAACACTACACCATTGAGGAGCGGTTAGCGCAGTCGTTGAAGGGGCATTAAGGATGGAACCTACATAATATTTTGCAAAAACAGTATCCATAATCGCCTCATCTAGTTCAAGAGGAAAAAGAGTAGCCGACGGACCTCCTGTTGTAATTAAATCAATAGATAGTTGCGTCATTTGTCCTATCTTTTGTTCGAGTGTCATTGATTTAATCAACTTATCAATCTTCGTTTCTGTATCATCACAAGTAGATGTAGAACATCCTGCTACCATCAAGAAGAGAGTAACAATCAGCATAGATTGAAGAAGTTTTATATTCGAAATATACATATTATTTAAAGTAGTATAGCTATCATTTTATTCACACCATATACAATAGGTGCTCACAACTATAAAGTAAAATTAAACCCAAAATTTGAGATAACGACACAAAACAGACAACTATTTTTCTCTATTATTTCTATACAACATTAATTATTATCATTTTTCAGCCCCTACAATACATCATTTCAGACAACGCTAATTAACTCTTTTTAAATATATTAGCGATAAACAACGGTTATACATATGAAAATTTTATAGAAAATTGATATTTACATTAAAATTTATTACATTTGTATTAAGAAATAAAAATTTCACACCCAAAAAATGAAAAAATTATCCATCCTTTTGGTATTTTTTATATCATCTATGTCGTTAATGGCTCAGAGCGACAAGTATTTTGGCACCCCTCAGATTTCGCACATAAAACCTCCTGAGATAAAGCATAATATTCAGGCATGGGGAATAGAGGCAAATGATCCTGATTACACATATATAGCAACTGGTTATTCTATTGCTATATATAATGGACATAAATGGAGTACATTCTCACACCCCCAGCACTATTTTATTCGCACTCTCTATTATGATCCCAACTCAAAAAGACTATATGTAGCTGGAGATGGCTTTTTTGGATACCTGGTACGTGATAATATGGGTAATTTCATTTACGAGAACCTACATAATAGTAAAAATAGTACTGGGGTTGATCTGTTTTGGAGAATATATGACCGAGATGGCTTTATCTATTTCCAGACAAGCAATAACATCTTTGCCTACACTCCATTGACTGGTCAGATTCACACATTATCGACTAGCGGACGTATCAGTTTTCTTCATAATCTATCAGATAGATTATTAGTACAGATTGATTCAAAATTTTATCAAATTTATGGTACACAACTAAAGGAGGTTGGATTGGAGTGCGACTATGAGGTAATTTTCATTGACGAACACCAAGATGAGCTTATATTCTTCACCACTCGCAATGGCGTATTTACTCTTAATAGTAATGGAGATAGGCGAGTTTGGGGCGACAAGGTTGTTCAGGACTATATGTCTAAGAATTATATCTCGTGTGGAACAAAGCTTAAAAAAGGAGGATACGCTGTCGGTTCTTCAACCGATGGTTTTGCTATAATTAACAATGATGGAACATTTAGAATAGCGTATAACGAGATTGATGGTTTGCCATATACAACGGCAATGAGTATTGCTGAAGACAACAATAGTGTATTATGGATTGGATTTGATGGCATTATATCAAAGCTCGACCAGAACGATGCTACTTCTGCACTTATTAGCTACAACAAGAAGATAGGAAGTGTTTTCAATGTATGTCAGAGCAACGGCATTACTTATATGGCTACAAATAAGGGAGTATATATGATTGATAAAAAGCACAATGTCGAACTAGTTGCGGGGAGTGAGGGCACAGCTTGGCAGATATATCTGATTGACAACAAGATATACACTTGTCATATAAATGGTTTTTTAAGAATTGAAGATGGTAAAGTGGTCGAGAGATTAAATGAAACAGCCTGGCGTTTACATCAAATCACAAATAGGGAGGGTCTGTATCTGCTTTTAGATGGGAATGGAGCAATTGTTTTTCAAGCAACACCAAACGGACTAAAATTTAGAAATAGGCTTGAGAACTGCACTGAAAAGTTGAATTATATTTTAATAGATATATATGGAGCAATTTGGTTAAACGGTTTCTATGGAGAGGTAAAGAGGATAAAGACTGATCGCGATTTCAGACGTGTTCAAGTTGTTCAGTCGTATCCTATAAACGAGCTTAAAAACGAGTGGATCGGAATGTCAATGCTCGATTCGAGAGTACTCTTTTTCAACGACAACAACTGTTACAACTACTCAATAGAGAATGATGTGATTATAGAGAATAGCTACTATTCGTCGTTATTTGCAACAGCTGGCAGGACAATAGGGTCAATAACTCAATATGGAGAGGAGTTTGTCTATATAAGCGGTGATTACATTGGAATAATTGAGCGACACCCCAACAACAAGCTTATTCACAAGGGTTTGATCTTCCACTCCGAGGAGTATAAGCATATTATTAATCATTTCCGAAGCATTAGTTTCGATGGCTCATACGCTTCGTTGGGTATTGAGAATGGCGCCGTTTATTACAATATGGTTGGCAACAACGAGAATCTACACAAAGAGTTGGCACTAGACAAATTAGAATACAACATTGATGGCGAGGTTATGTACGCCGACATCAGCAATCTGCCACATATCGAGGATTTTCATCCTCGCGCCAAAGATTTTAGTCTATCAGTTCGGAATCTGACACATAACGACACCTATTACATATCAATAGATGATTCTACGTGGCAGTGTCGTTCTTCAGAGATAAAGCTGGAGAAATTAGATTTTGGCGTTGGCAGTCACACAATTAGGCTTCGCAGCACAATGGAGAGCACGCCCTATGAGATTAAGTTCCGCATTGCGCCAAGATTCACCGCAACAGGATGGTTCTGGGCTCTAATATTACTATGTTTGTTTTTGATTCTTCTTGGAGTATATCTATACTATAAGATACGAATTAAAGTGATACATCATAAATTAGAGCGAAAGAAAGAGGATGAGATATTGAGGGCAAAAATAGAGTACGAAACCGAACAGCTACACTCGACTATCAAGGAGCAGAGTAAACAGCTGACTAACTTTGCAATGAATCGTATTCATTTGAACAATCTTTTAGGCGAAATTCAGGGTGATATTATTAATATTAAGAGCGGTGATTTCACAATTCAATCACAGCTAAGAAGTGTGAGTAAAAAGATTACATACTTTAAGCAGAGCGATCAAGATTGGAAGAACTTTGAGCGTTATTTCAATCAGGTTTACGACGGTTTTTTTGATGTGCTGACTCAACAGCACCCAAATTTGACAAAGGGCGACCTTAAAATTGCTGCATATATTCGACTTGGTCTTTCGAGCAAGGAGATAGCTTCACTGATGAACGTTTCGTCGTCGAGTGTAGATATGGCAAGGTATAGGTTACGCAAGAACCTTGGTTTAGCACCCGAAGATTCGCTTACACGTTTCATATCTTCACTCTAAAAGGTTAGAGATAAGAACATAGAAATAGCTCCTACTTGCTATCTCTTGCAGGGTAGGCAATACGTCCGTGATAGATATTGTTGAGTTTGGATTTGAAAAGGGATTTAATTCTATCTATCTCTTCAAAAGTGAGTTGCGAGAGCGCGAACTGTCCATCTCGAATCTGGGTGTCGATTACACTATCAACAAGAGCTTCGAGAGGCTCTATATCATAAGATGGCAGAGAACGAGATGCAGCTTCGACAGCATCCGCCATCATAGCAATTGACGCCTCACGAGAAACTGGTTTTGGTCCAGGGTATCTATAATCGCCATCTATTACCTCCGTGCCTCGATTTTTGGCCTCAATCTTGGCTTTATTGTAGAAGAAGAAGATAAGCGACTCGCCGTGGTGCGATTCGATAAAACTGATAACCGAGGCTGGTAGTTTATATTTACGAGCGATTGAGATACCGTCTGTAACGTGTGCTTTAATAATTTTAGCACTTTGTTCTGGCGTACAATCATCGTGAGGGTTAAAGTTACCCGTAAGGTTTTCGACAAAATGGAATGGATTATTCATCTTTCCAATATCGTGATAGAGAGCTCCTGTACGCGCCAACAGGGGATTTGCCCCAATCTCTTTTGCTGCACCTTCAGCCAGATTAGCCACTTGAACAGAGTGTTGGAAAGTACCTGGTGCATTTTGCGCCAATTGCATTAGCAGCGGTTGGTTTGTATCGCAGAGTTCGAGTAGCGTAACGTCCGACACAAAGCCAAATAGTCGCTCCACAAGATAGATCAACTGATAAAAACCTAGGAATAACAGACCTGACACCAAGAACCAGAGTAACGAAGCATAGCTAATTGTCAAGAAACTACCTTCTCGCATCAGAGCAAAACTAAGATAGAGAATTGATTGTGTAACAATTATCGCACCGAGTGCTCTCATTAGTTTGCCTCGATGGTAGAAATGGCGCATCATAAATATTGCCATAAAACCGCCAAGGGCATTAATTGTGAAGTACTCAAATGGGGCGCTACCAGCAAAGAGTGCTCCAAGCAAGGCGACAGTAACATTACCCATAATAGCCACTCTCATATTAAAGAAAGTAAGCAAGTAAATCGAGACAATTGGCAAAGGCACGACATATATACTAACCATTCCACCTGCAATTGTCACCACTGCCACAAGGGCAGATATTAAGAAATAGAGGGTCATTACAAACGCCATTTCACGCATCTGACCGCCAAAATAGTGAACCGCAAACCTCGTAAAGAATAGGTAATTGACCATAAAAATAGCAAAAACGACTATGAAACGTCCAAGCAACACATTGAGTAGCGACGGAGCATCTCCTAGTCGGTTTGTCATCTCAATGTTATACGATTTAATAGTTCTGTATGTAGGTTCGTCAACAATTTGTCCTTTTGTTACTATAACTTCTCCACTGCGAACAAGACCTTGAGTTGTAGAAACACCACTAAGTACAGATGTTCTCAGAGCCGCACTCAGTGTTTGGTCATAATTGAGGTTTGTTTCAACGTATTGCGAGAAAGCATCGCTCGACACTCCTGACTCGTGCTCAATATATTTAGTTGCAGAATTTGGGGTATAGAAATGCCCAATATGATATGTTTGCAAATCATTATCCTTAGCTATAGCAACTAGTACTGCTTTAGAGTCATAGGTTGATGCTTCGCTATTTGAGATAACCCCATTTTTATAGACTTTTGACCACGCAAGAAGTACATTATCGAGCATCTCATTACTGATAGTATCAATATCTTGAAGGTGCGACTTTAACTTATCATAGGTAGTCGAGATAATTGATGTATCGAGTATAAAAACAGGCTTTATAGTGTTACTAAGCGACGCTTTTTGCTCCGCAACAAGACCCTCAGGCTTAACAATCGGTATATCGAATGGAGCTATTAGAGTTTCATCTTTCCACTGTTGCCCAATAGGAGTTTGCGTTGCAACAAAGCGTCGCGAGGGCATCATCAGCGTAACTAAGACTGTCACAACTATAAGTATTAATGCTCGTTTCATTGTTTGACTAATAATTTTTTGAGTCTATTAGGGTTCATTATATCATTTATCGGTTGCGGCGTATGATAAATTAAAGCTCTTGTTATTGATAGGGAAGTCCGAGATATCACCACCTTTCATTGACCCACTAAGGGCAGCCCAAAGTTTAGCTGAGGGGTCTTCGATTTTATATTCCACAATTCGACCTTCGCCATCTGTAAGACAAGTATGTTTCACGACGCCTCGCCAACCAGCAGCTCTAGCTCTGTATTTAGTATTTGGGGCAAGTTTAAGCGAGTAATCTGGTGCACAATGATCTTCGAACCACCAACCCGATAGACGTTTACAGAGCATCTCAATACGTTTATATGAGGCCGCTACCTCGTCGAAGCGCATCTCTACTCTACTCCTCAAGTCGCCCGAGTAACGACCCACAGGTTGTGCCATAACACATATTTCGTCTAATCGAGCAAGCACAGATGGCGAACTAAGCATTGCCGAACGAACAGTCGCAAGTCTTGAGTTAACCTCACCGAGTGTTTGTAAAATATCATCTTTTCTATCCAAGTCTATTCGATAGTAGGAGCCACGAGGGCGAATTAGTGTTCTTCCAAATCGGCTGCCACTCAATCGCTGCATTGTATTGATAACCATCGTTCTAAGCGCTTCACAAGCCACCAGTCCAATTTGATAAGCAATATCGCCAGACAGAGCTCCTAGATCTGCAATATTCATAGCTATTCGCTCCATTTCGAGCGCCACATCTCGTTCCGCTTTAATTATACGGTTACACTCTCCATTCTCGATTATTTCGGCCATAGCCATCGAGTGAGCAATCGTAGTATCTCCTGCAATTTGCTCTGCTAGACACATCATCTTTATTGGATTATGCGAAGCCTCAACAATAAGAGCCTCTATGCCACGATGTTGAAATCCAAGCTCTATTTCTAGCTTATCGACACGCTCACCATTACAGGTAAAGAGAAAGACTCCTGGTCCTATTATACCTGCGTGAACAGGTCCAACTCTTACTAAATGCTCTTTCATAATTTATAATTCACAACTCACAATTCATAATTTTCAATTATTTTTTGCCCCAATCAACAATCATAAGAACAAGTAAAGAAAGTGAAAATTATGCATTACGAATTAAAAAAAGTAGTTTATCAAACTCATCAAAATAGACTATTGTCAGCGAAAAAAGCCCCAACATAATTAGTACTAAAATTAGCGAAAAAAGCGTTGGTTTACGTTTTGCAATAACAAAATTGCGTTTCGATGCTCCAAATAAGATCATCAAAAGTTTTGTCAACGTCCAGTAGGCGCAAGCCAATAGAGGTACTACAATTGGAATAATCAACCACCAACGAGGCGTTGAGATAACTTCAGAAAAGATTAGATACTCGCTCAAAAACAGCAATGAAGGGGGAGCTGCAACCATAGCAACGGCACACAGCATTATAACCACCGCCCCTACTCTATCTACACCGACATAACCTACAATTCTACCCACTTTATAGCTATCATACAGACGTCCCACAACACTCATTTGGAGATAAACCACTCCTTTGATTACAAAATGTGCCAACGAGTGAATAAGAGCTGCATAAACTCCCACTCCTCCCAATGCAAGACCTAACATCGTAATACCACTATTCTCGACAGTAGAGTATGCTAGAAGTCGTTTATAGTTACTCGTTCTACCCATATAGACTGCTGAGGCTAAAAGCGAGAAGATACCGACCAACATCAACAAATTACTTACCCAATTAGCCACTGGCGACTCCATAGCAACCTGATAGACTCTAAACAGAGCGACGAAACCACCTCCAACAAGCGACGATGATATAAAGGCTGAGGCGGGAGTAGGAGCGCTATGGTTTGCATCGATACCGACTGTAAATAGAGGAAAAATCTCCAACTTAGTAGAGTAGCCAACCAAAATAAAAAGGAAAGCTAGTTTAAGATATATCTCATTAACCTCTGCCGATGCCACTACCGCTTTGAGTCCTTCATAGCTAAGAGTATCGGGCGATGCAGCGGCTAGCAACAACACTCCTAGATAAGCAACTGCAATTCCTACCGAGCTAACAAAGATATATTTCCACGTTGCCTCCAATGCTCTAGCTGTTCTACGGTGGTAAGTCAAACCGGCTGTTGCTAGCGTTGTTGCTTCGAGGAAAATCCACGTTACGGCTATATTTGACGATATATAGACTCCAATAAGCGATGCTCCGAGCAATATGAGTGAACAGAAGTATATTTTGTAGTGTCTAACGCTTTCACAATTGAGGTATTTAACACTACGCCAAGCTGTCAGGAGTCCCATAAATGCCATTAACGTTGTATATGTCAATCCCAGTGCGTCAAATTTGAAGAACACCCATTGAGTTACCTCATATCCTCTACAACAAGCATAACCCGCCCCAGCCAATTGAAGCACAAAAAATGTTATAACCGTTGCAGCTATAAATTTGCGACCTTTGGCAATTAGCACTAGAGCAACCGCCAAACAGACAACTATTATGTAGTAAAGTAACATTGAATATCTTAATCTTTAAGTTTCGATAAATCGTCACTATAAAGCGACTGCATTTTATCGCTAATTTTGGTCACAAATAGTCCTAACATCAGCACACCCATCAAGATATCTAGCAATATCCCCACATTGATAAGCATAGGCATTTCGACCCCAACAGCTAGAGAGAACAAGAAGACCGAGTTCTCGATTACCAAGAAACCAACTAAGTGCGAGAAAATACGCACTCTGGTCATAATAAGTATCATCCCCATCAAGATACCAAACAGAGCGACTCCGAAGAACATTGCATTTGTATTAGTATCGGCAACATATGCAGTTATGGCAAGACTTGCAGTTAGTGCCGCCACCGAAAACAGAATCGAGAAGAATGGAGGCATAGCACGATAGGATATTCTATTGATGTGCGTTCGTTTGATTATTCTAAATAACAAATAGGGCACAATAAGTCCTTTGAAAACGAGCGTTTCAGTCACAATAAATATCTGTTCCCACAACTCATTGCTATGGAGTTGCAGCAGTGCAATACCCATCAACAGCCACCCTTGTACGCCGACAATTAGAGCGTAGTGTCTAAAGCGCTCAGAGGTCGCAGCGTAGAGCAGCGTTATTGCGTAGCATATAATTAATAAAAAAACCATTTCTGTGTAGTGATCCACCGATCACGAAAATCATTAGCTAAAGCATCGATGAGTGAAGCATCAAAACCACTATATACGCCAGCAGTCCGACGGCCAAAATAGCAACTATATAGGTAGCATTTTTGTTCATTCTATTTCGAGCCGAGAAACTCTCGACTAGTGCTATAATAAAACTATATAACAAGACTCCGGCACTATAAAAGGTTAACAATAGCCAACCCTCAACAGTTGAAGGCACAAACAAATTAACAATCAACAGCGCAAAAATCGACAGTTTAAACCAGCCTCCAATATGAATGTAGGCTAGGTCAATACCTGAAAAATCTAACACCATCACCTCGTGAATCATCGTTAGTTCGAGGTGAGTTCTCGTATCGTCAATCGGCACTCTACCACACTCAACAAACGAGAGTTTAAGCACTCCATAACCAATAACCAGAGAGAGCACCATAAAGACCAACGACATATTATCGAAATTGGCAAAGATAGATGTAAACGAGTAGTGTCCAGATATCATTGCTAGGGTAGCAAGTAGGATAAAGAATGCTGGTTCGGCAAGTATAGAGAATAGCGCTTCACGAGAGGCTCCCATACCTTGAAAACTACTTCCGCTATCCAGAGCAGCCCAAAGCAGCATCATTCGCGATAGGGCGAGTAGCATACAGAAAACTATCAGGTCGCCTTCGAACTCAACAACTGCTCCATAACTACCTCCAAGTGGCAGCAACATCATAGCGACGATAATAGCTCCTAAATAAACAAGAGGAGCGAGTTTTGTGATAAACGTTGACGAGTTACTATAAACCGAGGCCTTTCTCATCAGGGTCCCAACTGTATAGAGCGGTTGAAAGAAACGCACCCCACTACGACCCGCCATCCAAGCCCTAAACTTATTGATGAATCCAACAATGAGAATCGAACTAACTATTATTATTACAATTGCTATCATAGAACCGAGCATAGAGTTAGAATTAGAACTAGGGCTAAGAACCAGATAATATGCATCACATAGTGAGAGGTTTGTCCTGTTTGGAATAAGGCTAGTCTAGCAGTCCAGCGACGCATAATTCTCATTGGCGATATTTTACGTCGAAGTGTGGCTCTACTATTTCTCAGTGTTGAACGGGGATAGGCAACCACTAATGATGCCTCTTCGCTAAATGATTCGGAGCTATATTGTGCCATAGGTGCTACCTCGCTACTGTAAGCGCAGCCCCACGTTGGAGCAACCCTATTTGCACGTTTAGAGGCTGTTAGCCTACGAACCACATATAGCAAAGCAACAATTAGGACAAGCAACAGAAAAACATATCCAATCTTAGTGAGGATTTCCCAAATTTGAGCTAAGTTACTTGCCTCGATAGCAAAGAGCAACTCCGCTCTTTCAAAAAAGAGGTAAACCAGCGCCCAACACCCTACTGAGGCAAATGTCACAAGCAGTGCAATACCTAAAATAGTTCCAAACCCTCTACTCTCCACTTCTTGATAATCAATCTGTTGACGGCGATGTCCTAGAAATGGTCGACTCAAACTTTTCGAATGGTTCAATATTGTCGAAGCGTCTACAAGCGCCACAACGATAATTACTAATAGTGAGATAAGAAATATAACCCACAGATCATTTATCTCGCATAGCACACAAAAGTGAAAACACTTTTACTGTAAACT
>CAMTOL010000012.1 GCA_947074135.1 uncultured Rikenellaceae bacterium | reverse complement strand
ATTGTAAATAAACAGACCCTTGTGCGACCAATAAAATAAGTTATAATAGAACTGAGCGGTGGTAAGGAGATAGGTGATCTGAAGAGTTCCGTACTCAGAATGTTGTTGGTAATTATGCCCATCAAAACTATAAAGACCAACTAGAGTACCAATCCACATCAACCCTTGATTGTCTTGACTAATCGAGAGAGTGACATTTGCTTGCGAGGGTAACTGTATGTTTTCGAACGACTTACTGGTAACACTCTTCAATCTATCTACACGCACAGAAGCTTCTACAGAGGCATTAGAGCACTGCAGAAGTGACATTGCAAGAATAATTATTAAAGGAAGTCTATTTAGCATTAAGAATTCGACTCAATAAATAACTATATTGAGAACTTTAGTTCTACATACAGTTACAAATATAGCGAAATAATAGGCTATTTTATTACTGAACATCAAATTTATACTATAATTTCGAACTCCACCTCAGAGCATTCCTTGTGATTTGAACCACTCAATGGCACGTTTAGTGCAGTTTTCAACCGACGTTTTAGGCATCGACAACTCTCGTTCTGCCTTAGCTCCACTATAATACTCTTTTGTACATATTATCTTCATATTAGTTGAGCTGATTTGAGTCTTGACACCCAACAAACGTAGAAAATCGCCAAAAAAACCTAACCACACAAACAAGAAACGAGGAGCTGTAAGTATTAGACTCTTTCTTCCAGAGATTTTATTTAAGAGTTTAAAGAAGTTTATTATCGTAATATTTTGACCTGCTAGAAGATAGTTTTCTCCAGCCCTGCCTACCTCAACAGCCTTACAAATCGCCTTAGCCGCAGCATCAACATCAACAATATTTTTACCTCCTGGCGTTGCAAAAACAACACGTTTGCCATAACCCATCATTATCATCACCCCAGAACTTGGTTTACTGTCGTAAGCCCCAAGCATAAAACAGGGATTCACAATAACTCCATCAATATCGGTCGCATCACGCAAAACTCTCTCTGCCTCAACCTTACTTAGCCCGTAGAGCTGTTTACAGTAAGCCCCATTAAGCGGTGTACTCTCGTCAGCATCTTGACTCTTAGTCCCGTTGCCAATAGTATTGGCAGAGCTAACAAATACAACTCTCTTAATTCCAGTGTGTCGAGCTACTGCAATTACATTCTGCAGTGCGCCAACATTAAAATCGGTATAATCTTTTAGTTTGAGCAACGATTGGTCAGTGATTGCCGCTATGTGAATTATCGCATCGCACCCCTGGGCACAGTGTTCGAGGTCGTCAAAGTTAAGTACATTACCCTTTACTATCTCAACACCTTCACAGTTATCAAGCGTAGCGTTACTACGTCGCACAATTGCTCTTACGCCTACTCCACTCTGCACTAAATTTAGCACAACATTAGTTCCTAAGAAACTATTTGCGCCAGTTATGGCAATTTTTTTGTACTTTTGTTCCATAATTATTACGTTAACAAACAGCAAAGATAGTGAAGAAAATAGATATTGTTACACTTGGGTGTGCAAAAAATCGAGTTGACAGCGAACATATCGCTCGAGCGCTTGAGAATGGGTATGAAATTATTTTTGATGACGAGGGGTTTTTGAGGCGTGGATTTCGTGCAGATGTGGTTGTCATTAACACCTGCGGATTTATTCTCGACGCCAAAGAGGAGTCGATAAACACTATCTTGGCGGCGGCAGAGGCTCGAAAAAAGGGTAAAATCGGAGCTTTATATGTTATTGGCTGTCTTTCGGAACGTTATGCTGACGATTTGCGTAACGAGGTACCGGAGGTTGACGGCTATTTTGGGGCTAGAGATTTCTCGGCGATTATGGAGTTATTAGAGGCAGAAAAAGGGTGCGTTGGTCGCCGACTGACAACCCCTAGTCACTATGCCTACCTAAAAATCTCGGAAGGATGCAACTGGGGTTGTGGCTATTGCGCCATTCCGTTGATTCGTGGCGAACATCGCAGCGTACCGATGGAGGAGTTGATTGCCGAAGCAGAGTGGTTGGCGGCGAGTGGAGTTAAAGAGTTGATAGTCATTGCGCAGGATTCGACATACTACGGTAAAGATTTGTATGGTGAACGACGATTAGCCGAATTGTTAGAGCGTTTGTGTAAGGTTGAGGGTGTGGAGTGGATTAGGCTACAGTATGCCTATCCGGCACAGTTCCCTCGCGATGTGATAGAGGTTATGGCACGAGAACCTAAAATTTGCAAGTACCTTGACATACCTTTTCAGCATATTGCCGACAACGTACTATCGACAATGCGAAGAGGATTGACCAAGTCGCAGACTTTGGATTTAATCGCCGAGCTAAGGGCTGCAATGCCCGAAATGGCACTTCGCACAACGCTACTAGTGGGCTATCCAACCGAGAGTGAGAGCGATTTTGAGGAGTTGGTTGAGTTTGTTCGTGAGGCTCGTTTCGAGCGACTGGGAGTTTTTGGTTATAGCGAGGAGGAGGGGACATATTCGGCTCAAACGTTCGAAGATTCTATTGCTGCCGAGGTTAAAGAGGAGCGAGTGGATACTATTATGGCTATCCAGCAGCGCATTGCAGAGGATATAACCGCTTCGAAAATTGGAAAAACTGCTCGAGTACTTTTCGATAGAATCGAGGGTGACTATTTGATAGGTCGAACCGAGTGGGATTCGGCTGAGGTTGACGGCGAGGTATTGGTTCTTATTGGCGGGGATTTGGAGGAGATAGCAGAGGATTTGATAGGTAATTTTAGTGATGTAAAAATCACTAGCTCTGACGTTTTTGACCTCTACGGCGAAATTATAAAAAACTAACACATTATTAAGCCATAACAAACAATCTTGCACCCCACCTTTTAATGCTAAAAAAAGGATTACTAGCGATACTGCTCCTTATCTTTTCGTTTACTGCTACGGCACAAAACGAAGAGGAACAAAACCTACTGCAAATGCCTCAAATCGAGGCTAACGACAACCCGCTAGAGAACGCCTACTCGTTCCTATTCACGTTTCTGCGCTTCCAGAACCGAGCTATGCCCTACACCTGGCAACAGTTCAGGGTCAACGGTGTAGAGCTAAATTCGCTCTCAACTGGCAGAACTCCTTACGGCTCTATCGGCTCGCTCTATAACGCTGCAACTCACACCCAAAACAACTCTAATCTATTCTTCGACTACTCCTCGCCACTATCCTCGCTTGGAGGCACTCGAGCTATAACTATCGACCCGCAAGACTCACAAAGCAGTGGCTACGCAATTGGGGCTGTCAGCTCTCGAACATACAGCTACCGACTCTCGGCAGGATATAGACTCAACACTAGCGAACGCAATGGCTGGGCGCTGATTGCCGATGGCTCGAGGCGTTGGGGTCGCTCACTGCTTGTTGATGGTGTGTGGAGCGACAACTGGGGAGCTACCATTGCAGCATCGAAAAACATAGGCAAAACAGGCAGAGGCGGAACACTCCAACTAACTGCTATCTTCAACCCTACACACCGAGCTAAGGCACAGGGCACTACCAACGAGGCGTACCAACTAGCTGGAACCAACCTCTATAACCCAGCCTGGGGTATGCAAAACGGAGCGCAACGCAGTGCAAACGTTCAAAAAACAATTGAGCCTATTATCATCGCAAACCATAATATTGAACTAGGTAAAAACATAACTCTCAGCTCAGCTATTGCAACTCGATTCGGAGAGAGCCTCTACACTGCACTTAACTGGCAAGGAGCACCAAACCCCAGACCCGACTACTACCAGTATATGCCCTCATATCACTCGAACGAGAGCATTGCAAGGCTTATCACTCAGTTATGGCAGAGTGACGTTAACACCCGCCAAATCAACTTCGAGGGGTTGTACAAAGCAAACTCTATGTCGAACAACGGCAGAGCCAACTACATAATCGAGGATAGAGTCAGTCAACCGCTCTTTATCTCAGCCCAAAGCCGAATTACAACAAAAAACTTCTCTATATCGCTACTAGGCGCATACCAAAGTGAACGCAACTTTAAACGACTAAACTCGATGCTTGGTGGCGGATACTGGCTCGATATCGACTCATTTGTCGAACAAGACGACGATATCAAAGACCTAGTTCAAAACAACCTTCGTGACCCAAATCGACACATCAAAGAGGGAGATAGGTTTGGCTATGACTACCGAATCGACAACTATAAAGCAGAACTGGAGGGTGCATATACAAAAAAATGGGGTAACTTCAGATTGACTGCCGCCGCAAGTGCTGCACTATTGAGTACCCAAAGAGTGGGATATTACGAGAAGGAGAACTTCCCTACAGGCTACTCCTACGGCGCATCGCAAGGCACACTCGGGATTGATTATAGAGCAAGATTAGAGTGTAAATATAGTCTTGGAAGCAGACTATCGGCAGGGGTGGCTATAGGTTTTGATAGCCGCTCACCTCGTTCCGACGAACTATTCATATCGCCTCGCTACCGAAATGCATTCACTCCCTACATCGAAAACACTACAATTCTCAGTGCCGAAGCCAAAGTAAACTACCAAAGCAGTAACCTTAGACTCGGAGCCTCGGTATATAGTTATTCGCAAAACGGACTCTCGACAGTGAAAAACCTCTATGACGATATACAAAGCGAGTATGTTCACTACGTAACTAGAGGTATAATGACCTCACGCACTGGAGCCGAATTTTGGGGCGAAATACTACTTGCCGAGCCACTGTGGCTAAGCTTCGTTGGAATTTGGCAAAACAATATCTACTCCAACAACCCAACTGGCACAACCTACAAAGAGAGCACCGGAGCACTGCTAACTAACAACGAAACACTTTACTATAAGGATAAACATCTAGGCGGCTCACCCGAAAAACTAGGCGCTCTAACACTTAGCTACCAACCCTACGGCTGGACTATAAGACTTACTGCTATTGTTTTTGAGGGTAGTTACGAATCACTCTCACCGCTTAGGCACACCCAAAGGGCTATATCAAGAGCTAACTCCGAACAGAAGATGAACGCTATGCTGGTGCAGCAAAAGAGCGACTGGGGAGTTAGTGTTGATCTGTTTGGCGGCTACACCTTCCGCTTCGAGCGAGGCAACCGACTAGGAATTTATGGTGGCATTGGCAACCTGACCTGTAACCGAAACATTGTTTCGTATAGCTATCAGAGCGACCGCTTCTTCCGCGACGGCTGGTACTTAACACCACAACCCTCACGCTACTACTACGCCCTCCCTCTCAACTTCTTCCTCAACATCTCCTACCGTTTCTGAGCAGTTTATCGCTCTAATATCGCCTACCAACATTACTTATTTGAAAAAGAGCCTACCCCAATATTGAGGTAAGCTCCCTATGATTGCTTTGCGATTAGTCTAAGAACTACTTTGTAGCCAACTTATTAACCTCGCGTTGAAAGTCGCTAAGGACGTTCATATAGTTCATAAAGGCTTCATATGGCGAATCGTAAGGGTTAAAGTAGCTATGAACATCGCCATCAGAGAACCACTTAGTACACATATAGTAGAAGTGGTCAGAGGCTTGAAGTGCATTAAAAACATAGGTCATATTGGCATCATCGATAGCGATAACCTTATCACGAAGCTCGTTAATCTTGCTAAATGCCTCATCTTGAAGTTCATTGCCCAACCAAGCCGACAGATCACGCTCTTCGTCAGCCCACGAAATTGGGTGCGGAACGTGTAGAACTGCTACACTTTGACACGTTTCAGTAACTTCGCTTGGAGTGCAAAACTTAATCTTTCCACTAACCAATGCCGCACGAACAAAATCTTCGAAAAATCTAAAAATACCTCCACTCGCCTTATTGTGTTCGCCAAATGTTTCGTAATCCATAAACAAATTGACAACTTCACCTTTCATCTCCTCATCAACAATCCAATCTAGGTATTTACCCGCTGTTAGAGGATAATCCTCCCAACCTTTATCGCTAAAACGGAACGCAATGTCGTCTGATAACTTATAATTACGCAACAAAATCTTTTGATTCTGAACAATTGGATTTGCATAAACATAATTTGGCGATTTCCAACCCAATACCTGTTTTGCACCCTCAGTCAAAATAGTCTGAAAACCCATCTGCTCGACCATCTCCCCAATATGGTCAGAGTATATAAGCTCTGTGTTGCGAAAAGACTTAGGACGAACTCCAAAAAGTGATTCTATCTCGTCGCAGTGTTGCAGAACTTGACGCTCGAACTCAGCTCTATTCTTGAGCGACGCCAACGAGTGCGCCCAAGTTTCGGCCAAGAACTCAACACAACCAGTAGCAGCCAGCTGTTTAAACGAATCTAAAACCTCTGGCGCAAATTGACGAAACTGCTCAATAGCCGAACCCGAAATCGAAAAACTAACTCTCATTTTACGTTCACTCTGTTCAATTAAGTGAAGCAACAACGAATTCATCGGCAAATAACACTCCTTAGCTATACGCTGCATAACAGTTCTATTAAGAAAATCATCAAAATAGAAGTGATCCTTTCCCATATTGAAAAAACGATATTTCTTCAACCTAAAGGGCTGGTGTACTTGAAAATATAGGCAAACATTTTTCATATTTTTCGTAATATCTATAGTTTTACTCTTAAAATTTGCACCAAAATAATAGCGCAACTAAACAAGTGAATTGTAAATCTTTTTTAATATCTCCGCTGCGTTATCCCACTTAATCGTATTAACCTCCTCTAATCCCTTATCCTTAAACATCTTCGAGGCAGATGGATACATCAACAAACCATAAATCGCGTCTGCCATTGCATCAACATCCCAATAGTCAACCTTTATAGCATAATCCAACACTTCGGCTACTCCCGACTGTTTAGAGATGACACAAGGCACATTGCTACGCATTGCCTCAAGCGGAGAGATACCAAACGGTTCGCTAACACTCGGCATAATGTAGATGTCAGAGAGAGCAAACATTTTTTGAACATCGTCACCCTTTAGAAAGCCTGTAAAATGAAATCTGTCGGCAATTCCTAGTTTAGCCACACGTCGAACTACGTGATTGAGCATATCGCCCGAACCAGCCATCACAAAACGAACATTATCGACACGCGACAATACTTTTGCAGCTGCCTCAACAAAATAGTCAGGTCCTTTCTGATAGGTAATACGCCCTAGGAAAGTCACTATCTTATCGTCAACACCTCTTTCAACCTCTTCTCCCTCATCATTCTTGGTTTTAAACAACACACCATTGTGTACAGTCACAACCTTATCTGCTGGTACACCATATTTTTCGATGCAAGTCTGACGAGTCATATTAGACACCGCACACACCTTATCAGCAGCGTGCATACCATTGCGCTCAATGTTATAAACTATGGTATTAACGTTCTCGCCTGTGCGGTCAAATTCAGTTGCGTGCATATGCACCACAAGTGGCTTGCCACTAACTCGCTTAGCCGCAATACCTGCATAATAGGTCAACCAGTCGTGTGCGTGAATAACATCGAACTGACCCTCTAAATCCTTAGCAATTTGGGCCGCCACAACAGCATATCTAGCAACCTCCTCCATAAGCGTTGCACCATATTTACCGCTAAAAGTATATCTCTCCCTCCAAGGGTCGCTTACCTTACGGGTGAATGTGTGCTTCTCGTGCTCTTCATACATCTCCTCGTACTGTTCTGGCGAGAGATAGGGAACCATATTAGAGTTAATATGGATAAAACTCATATGCTTGTAGAAATCATCGTTAACATCCAGTCCACCATATTGAGCCTCGACGTCCGAAGCATTTTGAATTCTGACATAGCTCTGGTCCTCATCACCATAGGCACGAGGGACTACAAAAATCACCTCAACGTCAGTTGACGATAACGCTTTTGTAAGACCGTAACAAGCGGTGCCAAGACCACCTGCAATATGGGGCGGAAACTCCCATCCAAACATCAAAACTCTCATTTTTCTTCCTTAGTTTTATATTGGTAAATGTAATCCTATACTTTTTTATTGTTTCATACTATCAATGATAGCCCTAACCTGGAGCATCGCCCCAACCGAAGGAGCAAACGAAATAGCACCAGCTGGATTATGCGAAGGGTCACCATCATAAATCTCGGGAACCGACCCAATGCCATATAGAGTTATATCCTCGGCAAAGTTGCCAAGCAGATCTTCGGCCTCAACAATAAACGACCTGCCTGAAAGCGAAAATTGAGCTCGAATATAGTGCTCGAACAACCAAGGGAAAACAGTTCCTTGATGCGTTGCCATATCACGCTTAAGTTGATCACCCATATATCGCCCTTTGTAAGCAAGATTACGAGGCGACAGAGTTCTAATGCCACGAGCTGTCAATAGGTGACTTCTCACAATCGACATCACAGCTCCTTTACGTTCGTCACTGAGTGGGCTGTATTTAAGAGAAAGCGCAAGTAGCTGATTTGGTCGAATATCGAAGTTCTTATAGTCATTATTAACATAATCGGCTAAATATTTGTGCTCATCACACCAGAACATCTCGTTAAACGACGCTTTGATTAACTCTGGCAATGCTTCCCAATCGGCAACAAAATCCATATCGCCAACCTTACGTGCCAACTCAACGGCATAACAAACAGCATTATACCACAACGCATTGACCTCAACTGCATAACCAAAACGCGGAGTCACTAATCTATCTCCAGACTTTGCATTCATCCAAGTAAGTGCTGCTCCCTCTTTGTAAGCATAGACAAGTCCATTACTCTTCATTCTGATACAGTTGTCGGGAGTTGCTCCACTACGATAAACATACAATATCTCGCGAATAGCATCACCAAAATCTCGCCACACCGCTTGAGCCCCAACTGCTTTTTCATACTCTGACAATGTATGGAAAAACCACAACTGAGTGTCAGCAGCTATGTGAGAACCAAAAATACCATTATGAAGCCTTCCTTTATGGTGGTTCAGGATATCCCCACAACGATTAACTAAGCCTTGAGTCAAAGTACAACCAGCCAAAGAGATAAATGTTTCGCGCGAACGAGGGTTATACCAAGGATAACCCGCCTGAAGCATCGTACTACCACGGTAGAGTATCAAGAACTGACGAGCCGAGTGCTGAAGTACCGACATAAAGTCAACTTTGCTACTACGACGCGCTAACTCCTCATTAAAAAGTCTATCCAAGGTGCTAGTATCAATCTCGGAAGTCGAAGCAGAGAAGACAACGCTCTGACCAGCCTTTAACTCTAACTCAAAATAGCCCGTTGTCATCAAATCTTCATAACCATCAAATCCTCGCTCAATCTCTTTAGCATACTCAAAATTACAGTACCAATCAGGCACCGCAACGTGAGCTGCTGGGCGTGAAAGCTGCATATAGAGTGATGGCAATGAACTATATAGCTGATTGCGAACACCTCCATTGACAGGATAGCTACGTCCATCAGCATCCATATTTGCCTTACTCAACGAGTGACGATTGCGAAAAGCTAGAAAAGGTCTAAGCCTAAGAAGTGTTTGAGAGTGAGCAGCCTCCAAAGTATATCGTACCAACAGTTGCTCAGCAGAGTGAACCCAAAGAAGCTCCTTGCGGAGCACTACACCTCCAACACGATAAGTGATAGTCTGAGTTGGGGTATATTTGAAATCAACAATATATTTATGTCCACGAGGCTCGTAATTACCCTTAAAACGATGCAAAGCAAGATTAAAACTTTGGTCGTGCTGGATAATTGTTTCGTCGAGCGAACTAAGAAGCACAAACTCCTCATCGCCAAACTCACGAACCGGACACACCATCAATCCGTGATATTTACGAGTATTACAACATACGATAGTAGTACTCATATATCCTCCTGCGCGGTTTGTTGCCAACATCTCGCGCTGCAAAGAGTACTCCAAGTTGCCCAATTGAGCTTTATCAAAACTAAGCGCCATAGCTAATTATTAAAAATAATAAAGAATACACAAAATTACGAATAGGAGTGGAGGCTATTTATAGAATGATTTATAACCTTTTATCTATACGCTGTCAATTAATTCACATCAATTGTGGTGACGCTGTAAATGTACTATTTTTTTCTTAATTTCACAAACTACACCGCAAAATATTGCATTTTTATAGCATTAAAATAATATTTGCCCTTTTAGTCCGAACAACAAACATTGGAACTAAAAGGGCAATAATACATAGGTTAGCTTTTCTGACCTAAAAAATAAATATTTAATTAGAATCTCTACTTCTCAATAACTATTTCTTGGGAATCAAAAAGGTTGATACCTAATCTCTGTGCTATATATTTGATGGAACTTTGGGCTCTAACCGAGTTCCCTGAACTATCCAATGGGGGAGAAAAGGCAGCAATTCCAAACCCACCCGGGGTAGCACCGCTTGGCACAATCCCCATAATGCCGCCTCCGACCCCCGTCTTTGCCGGTATCCCACTCTCATACATCCAGTCGCCGGTATGCTCGTAAAAACCTACTGTCGAAATAAGTGAAATAACCTTTGTCGTATTCTCAGCTTTGAACACCTGTTTTTTTGTCGTTGGATTTACACCCCGACACGCTACGGTAGCTCCAGCAATCGCCAACTGACGAGCTGTAACTCCAAGCGAACAACCTCTAGTGTACAAATCTAGTGCCAAATCGGGATTATCGTAAATTCTATCGTAATTCTTCAACAACCAAGCTATCGAACGATTATTATAGTTCGTTTCGCTCTCACTTTCGTATAGTTTCTCGAGCAAAACCAGCTCCGAACCGCAAAGCTCTGCCATAAAACCTGTAATTGCTCGCCACTTTGCATCACTATCGCCCACTGGTTTAATCATCGAAGCTGCCGATATAGCTCCCGAGTTAACAAGTGGAGTTGAGGGGTGATCATTTTCGAGAAGTATCGCCATTATTGAGTTAAACGGCAACCCCGTAGCATCAGCGCCAATCTTCTGCATCACCTCTTGAGCGCTATAGTGCTCCATTGCCAAAATTGCAGTGGGAACTTTCGAAATACTCTCAATGCCAAACACATAACTAGTGTCACCTTTTTCGATTATATCACCATCAGGTAGTGCAATGGCAATACCAAACAACGAACTATCTACCCCTGCAAGAAACGGTATATAATCAGCATTTTTGCCTCCCACCTCGTCTTTGAATTTCTCATAACTCTCATCGACCACTGCTCGAATCTCGCTTTTTGTTATCTTTTTCATCTCTGTATTATCTATTTATATTTTTTGAAAGTAAAAAATGGGGGTAACTACACAAGCGAAGCTCAAAATCCAAAAGGTTTTCGTCGAAACATAGTTATTTGTTATCAAATCTGTATAGCTCCTGTGGTCGCCCCCAAGTTTTCAATTGTCAATGCTCTTTCGAACGGACAATTAACACAATTATCATTTCTCAAAGTGGAACGGTTCGAAATCGCTATTTGGATCTTTCCACGATGGTTTACGATTGGCATAGATGACAAATGGAATAACTACCATAATCACAGCTCCACCAATCAAGACGCCCCACCATAATCCGCTAGAAATCTCACCCTCGAACATTGACGGCATAATAAAACTAAGTAAAAATGCCAACAACGAACCACAAAGACCTAAACCTGCTATGAGCCACATCCAAATATTACTCTTCTTACCAATTGCAAAAGGTCGGTTAGCTTGAGGCATTTTATAACGCAGACGAATAGCGGCTGCAAACATCAACATATACATTATCAAATATAGTATAATGGTAAGTTGTGAAAGTATTTGATAGAACGACTGAACTGAAGGGAGAACAACAAAAAGAAGCCCTAATATTGTAACGAGTCCACCTTGAACCATAAGGATATTCTTTTGAACACCACTTTTATTGGTTTTTTGGAAGAACGGAGGCAGATAACCAGCCTTACCAACTGTGAAGATACCTCGTGACGGACCTGAAACCCAAGTCAAAACTCCTGCCAATACCCCAAATGCTAAGGCGACTGCCATGATAGGACCTGCCCAACTCATTTTAAAATATTCGAAGTAGTTGTCGAACCCTACAAGTAGCGATTGAGTTAAGTTGATATCTTTGGCTGGAATCACAAGTCCTAATGCAAAAGTGCCTAGAACAAATATCGCAACTGTTGCAAGTGACCCGACAAGTATTGCTTTAGGATAGTTCTTAGTAGGATTTTTAACCTCCATAACATGCACCCCCATCATCTCCATACCAGCATAGAACAGAAATATAGAAGAGGCTAACACTAGGTTGTTAAAATTGGATAGGTCTGGAAAAAAACTTTGGGTCATATCCATATTATTGTGTCCACCAGAGGCTAGATATATCACTCCGAAGATAATCAACAGAGCAGCTGGAATAATCGTACCGACCATTGCCCCAAATTTACTTACCTTACCTACCCAACCTAGTCCTTTAAGCGAAATAATAGTTGCAGTCCAATAAATTACAAGCACTACAATAAGTGTGAACATCTTGTTTGATGCCATTGCAGCATCTGTCGCCTCGTTTGTGCCGATAAAAGCTAATGAAACCGCTCCAAACGTAAGCACTGTTGGAAACCAGATAGTACTCTCGACCCACTGCATAAAGATTGCAACAAAGCCTACTCTCTGACCAAACGCCTCGCCTACCCAACGAAAAATACCACCCTGCTTGTCCGAAAAGGTTGAGGCCAACTCTGCAGCAACCATAGAGGTAGGAATTAAAAATACTATTGCAGCAAAAAGATAGTAGAATGCCGAGCTTAGTCCGTAAGTGGCTTCAGCGGGAAGTCCTCTGAGCGACACGACGGCAGCTATATTCATAATTGCGAGGGTCATTACACCGAGTGTAGCTGCTTTTTTGACCCCTCCATTTCCATTTTGTGGAGTTTGATTTGTTGCCATTACTAATAAAAAGTTAATGTGTTTATTGATTCACATCAACATTCACAAATAGTGTGCCAACCTATATTATTGGGGTTGGGAGCGAAAATAAAAGAGGGCTGCAACATTTTAGTCACTGAAATGTACCCGTTTCGTTGCGGTAGTGTAAGATTTCCGTAACAAACTCTCTCTACTTTTGTCCTCGAAAAAACAGAGGTCAAAAAAACTATGAAAAAAAGATTTACACTATTTCTAACCACGCTCCCTATTCTCACTCTTTCAGTTCAATATCTAACAGCAGCAGATATCAAAGGAAAAGTCTTTGATGCCTCTAATAAAGAGCCCATAATCGGAGCTGTTGTAATTGTCAAAGAGAGTTCAAACAAGGCCGCCGCAACCGATATAGACGGCAGCTTTACAATCAAAGATGTAACACTACCAACAACCATAACTGTAAGTTATGCTGGCTCTCAAACTCAAGATATTGAGGTTACGAACGAACAAGAGCTAAACATTACACTCGAACCCGAAGCAATCTCGGTTCAGAGTGTTTCGGTTGTTCGTCGTCGTCGCCAGAACACCGAAACTGCAATGATAGCATCGCTCAGAGGCACAAATGCCGTTGCGGTAGGTATTTCGGGAGCGCAGATTTCTAAGACATCGGACAGCGATGCGGGAGAGGTTGTTCGCCGCATTCCGGGTATCTCACTTATCGATGGGCGTTTTATTATCGTTCGTGGGTTGGCTCAACGCTATAATAATGTATGGATTAACGGTGGTGGTGTGCCAAGCACCGAGGCAGATGGTCGTGCATTCTCGTTCGACATCATTCCGAGTGGCAATATCGACAATATTGTTATCTCAAAATCATTCTCTGCCGATCTTCCTGGCGATTTTAGCGGTGGTTTCATCAAAATTACAACCAAAGATGCGCCTGAACAGAGCTCAGTGCAGTTTGGGATAGCTTCGGGGTTCAATACCCAAACTCATTTCAAGGATATGCGCCTAGGCAACGGCTCATCGACTGATTGGTTGGGCTTTGACGCTTCGAAACGTCCACTCTCCAGCGATTTCCCTGCCAATCTACGCTCGGTCAGCAACCCTACAACACTGAATAACATTTACCAAAACGGTTTTAACAACGACTGGAGTGTTCGCACCTTTAGACCGCTTCCCGACATTAAAGCTAATGTGCAGTGGAACTCACATATCAGCGACAAAGTGGCTATGGTGCTTACGGCAAGTTACCAGAATACCTACAAAACAATCTCGGATATGATTAACCGTCGTTACGGAATATATAACAGCGCATCTGATGCTCCGTCTGTCGAGAAGGACTATATCGACAACCAATACACCAACGAAGTTAAACTTGGTGTAATGAACAACTGGACATTTAGAGTTGACGATCGCAATAGAATTGAGTTCCGCAACCTATTCAACATTATGAGCAAGAATCGCTTGATGGAGCGCGCTGGTTGGAGTTTGGTTAGCGGAGGTTACTACGAATCTCAAACCGAATTTTTGTACTCCTCTCGCCTAACCTACACTGGTCAATTGGCGGGTAACCACACACTAGGCAACGACAAATCAAACATTATCGACTGGAACGGGACCTACTCTTATGCCTATCGCGACGAGCCAGATCGTCGAATAGTGAGCAACATTGGACTTGCTCCAGTTGGAACTCAAGGAAACGACATTGAAACGTATAACGATCGAATTAGACGTTATTATCAGAATTTGATGGATAATACTGGCTCGTTGGCACTCAATTACACGAAACGATTTAACGGCGCAAGTTGGCAACCAACGCTCAAGAGCGGTCTTTATAGCGAGTATCGTGCACGCAACTACTCTCCTCGCGAGTTTACTTACAACTACGACAATTTAAGTGTTGATGAGAGAGATCACTACATCTATCTACCTTACGAGGAGATGGTAAGCTCAAAATGGATGGGAACAGATAAGGTTACAATTAATGAAACGGGGTCGCTTCAGAATGCCTATAATGGGGACTATTTTGTTGGAGCTGGTTACGTGACGACTACACTCCCAGTTGGCAAATTTATATTCGACGTTGGAGTACGCGCCGAGTGGTGGAATATGAGCGTGACTTATGACCGTTCAATGGACTCTTCACGTCCGTTGATGACTACAAACAAATACAACGAGCTTTCAATACTACCTGCACTCAACATCTCCTACAATATAAGCCCTCAACACACTCTTCGTGCATCGTATGGCAGAACTGTCAACCGCCCTGAATTTAGAGAGGTTTCGCCTACAATATACTATGACTTTGAGCTTTTTGCCGAAATTCAAGGTAATCCAGAACTCAAAATGGCAACCATCGACAACGCAGATATTCGCTATGAATACTATCCGACTCCGGGCGAGATACTTAGTGTTGGACTATTCTACAAGCACTTTGCCAACCCTATTGAGTGGAATTTTAGAGATATGGGTGGTACTTATCGTTACTCGTTCGAGAATGCAAAGAGCGCATATACGGCAGGTGTAGAGGTTGATATTCGTAAGAACTTAGATTTCATTGGAGTTCCAGAGTTGGCACTTGTATTCAATGGGGCGCTGACAATGAGTCAGGTTGAGTTCCGCAACGAGGGTTTGGTTAAACAGAAGGAGCGTCCGCTTCAGGGTCAATCGCCTTACATTGTTAACGTTGGATTGTATTATAATTCGGACGACAAGTTGGGGCTTTCGGCAAGTGTTCTTTATAATATTATTGGCAAACGTATAGTTGGGATTGGTCGTTCGACATCACTTGACTCGAATAGCGATAATGACCTTCCAGACTCTTATGAAATGCCACGCAATATAGTGGACTTGACAGTTTCGAAGAGGTTTGCAAAGCGATTTGAGGCTAAGCTGGGAGTTAAGAATATACTCAACGCTCCAGTGGTGTTCAAGCAGTTTCCGACCACGACTATCGATGGTGTACAACAGAGCCGTGAGCAGTTGACGAGGGAGTATTATCCCGGCGTATCGTTCTCACTGGGATTATCTGTAAAATTCTAAGGAGGTAAAACTCGAAAAAATCAAAACAATACGACATCGAAAACGCAGTTTTCGTCAGAAGTTTTTTTAGAGGGGGGGACTTTTTCCAAAAAGTCACGATGGCGGGAGGTATTAGAATAATGACACAAAATCCAATTCCCAAAGCGCAAATCCTTCGGATTTGCAAGACTTTAAAGGAGTAACAAAGTCCATTTCAACTGTTAATTCGAATAATTGACAAAACAATAAACAACAAACAAAAACAAAAAGAATGAAAAAATTTTTCAAAAACATTGCTCTAGTAGCATTGGCAGTTGCAGCAGTAAGTTTTACTGCTTGTACTAAAGACAACGGTGGACAAAATGAACCACTTCCAGGAACAGGCGAAACTCTAGACCTAGGCGACGGCTCAGAGGCTTACGAAATCAAAGGAAACGTTACTCTAAGTTATCCAAATGTATATAACCTTCGTGGTTTTGTCTATGTAACAAGCGGTTCAACTCTTACTATCGAGCCTGGTGTGATTATCAAAGGTGACAGAGCTACAAAGGCAACAATAATTGTTGAGCGTGGCGGTAAGATTATGGCTCAAGGTAGCAAAGATCGTCCAATCGTAATGACATCATCGGCTGCGGCAGGTCAACGTAAACCGGGCGACTGGGGTGGACTTATCATACTTGGTAAAGCTCGTAACAATCAAGGCGAGATGCAAATTGAGGGCGGTGTTCGCTCTATGCACGGTGGTACCGACGACAACGACAACTCAGGCGTATTGAGCTATGTTCGTGTTGAGTTTGCTGGTGTTGAGTACTCGGTAGATAACGAAATCAACGGTATCACTTTTGGTTCAGTAGGTAAAGGCACTAAACTCGACCACGTTCAAGTTTCGTTCTCAGGCGATGATAGTTTTGAGTGGTTTGGCGGCTCGGTTAATGCAACTCACCTAGTGGCTCTTGCAACTTGGGACGACTGTTTCGACACTGACAACGGTTTTTCGGGCAACTTGCAATACCTTTTCGCCGTTCGTGACCCTAAAACTGGCGACAAATCGGCTTCAAATGGTTTCGAATCAGACAACTGCTCAACAGGTGCAGAGGCAACTCCGTTCACTTCAGCAGTTTTTGCAAACGTAACACTTGTAGGTCCAGTTGTTGACCCTGCAAACTACACCGACGAAGCAAAAACTAACGGCAGCCCAACAGGCTTCTTCCAAAATGCTATCCAAATCCGTCGCAACTCTCGTTTGAACCTGTTTAACTCTGTGATTGCAGGTTACCCAATCGGCGTTAACATAGATAACGATAAAAATTCAAACACACAAGAGGCTATGATTGCTGGCAACTCAGTAATGGAAGGCAATATAATGGCAGGTATGATTAAAAACTTCCAAGACAAAGCAACAAACAAACCAACTCCAATTACTGACATCGAATCGACAGTAGTTAAAGGTATTTGGGAACAATACTCAAACGCTGCTCCTCTAGCAAAAATCTCAGACCTTAAATTCCAAGGTAACCCACAATCTTTGACCGCTCCTAACGCAATCCCAACAGCAAGTAGCCCAGCTGCAACAGGTGCTGTTTGGACAAACTCTAAAGTTGCGACTGGTTTCGACAAAGTTGCTTATCGTGGCGCATTCTCGCCAAGCGAAACAGCTGCTGACAACTGGACAACAGGTTGGACTAACTTCGACCCTCAAAACACTGTATATTAACTGTTCTGCACTTCCTAGATAGGTGGAATAAGTTTTTTGACCGCTTTATATAGTGCATTTTCGAGGCAAGGCTGTCTGTACACATAGTACGGGCAGCTTTTTTAGTTAGAAGATAGGAGAGGCTATAATATCTATGTTATCAAAATATCCTCTTCGGGGAAAGTGTAAGGTTTTGAGCGGAGTGACGATGAGCGGAAGAATAGTATCAAAACTGAAACTAAACCAACACGACCCACAAACATCAAAACTATCAATATACACTTGCTTGCATCGCTTAACTCAGGTGTCACTCCAAGCGAAAGACCAACAGTAGAAACTGCAGAAACAACCTCAAAGATTATCTTCGAAATTGGCAAATCTCTATCGAATAACGATATGATAACGACGCTCAACATTATCACACAACCTGACAAAGCAACAACACCAAATGCCCTCTGAACCGACGAGGACGGTATCTTACGAAACTTTACGTTTATCTCGCCCGATGTGCGATTGCTCGAAAAAATATTGCGCAAAGCAATATAGATGGTCGTCACCTTAATACCTCCTGCTGTTGACTGCGGAGCACCACCAATCCACATCAATATCGTCGTCAATAACAGTGAAGTTGGCAACATACTGCTCATATCAACACTATTAAAACCAGCAGTACGAGGCGTTACAGCCATAAAAAAGCTCTGCGATAGTTTCTCTACAAAACTCATTCCTTCGAGCGATGCGTTCCACTCCAATGCCAAAAATGCCAACCAAGACCCAACAACCAGTATTATTGTCATTCTCAATACAATATAAGTATTGAGTTTCCAAACCCGTGGGTGCACCTTTGGACGAATTCCATTGAGACGACGAACCAAATTTGTGAACTTTAGACCTAAATATCTCAAAAAGTTCGAGAAAATCGGAAAACCAATACCTCCAAAGATTATCAACAAACTCACCCACCAACGAATCGAATTGAGCGAAACCACAATAGGGTCGGCTAGATTGCCCGAAAGAGTCGAAAAACCAGCATTGCAAAATGCCGAAATAGAATGAAAAACCGAGAAAAACCACTTCCGAACCTCGCTATAACCCCCATAATCGGCAATAGAAGAGTATATCATTAGTGCCCCAAATGCCTCAATGGAGAGCGTTACAATAATAATGTTCGCCAACATCTTGAAAAGTCCACTCATCTTGTTAGTTGAGAGCAGGTCGCCAACCACCATTTGACCCGCAAAACGGTGTGAAGAGGCAAAAAAGAGCCCAAAAAACGACGTAATAGTCATAACGCCTAACCCACCTATCTGAATCAGAAAGAGCAGAATAACCTCACCAGTAACGGTTAAGGTCTGCGAAATATCGACTGGGGAAAGCCCAGTAACGCAAACTGCCGAAGTCGAGAGAAAGAGCGAATCTATATAATCAATACCCTCTTTTGTAGCATTGGGTAACTTCAAAAGCAACGAACCGATAAGAATGATAAACAAAAAACTCGAAGCTAGAATCATCGGAGGCGATGTCTTACGACCCAGAATTGAGGTAACCCACCTCGAAAGTTCGGTGCCACTAATAATGGAAATAATAACTACTACCACCTTCTCGCTAGTAAACGCACTTATCAACTCATCGCGCACCAACCACCCATAATGTAGAGCAAGCTCGAACAAAACAACTATCGAAAAGAAAACGTATGTTGTAATCCTAACTATGTTTGAGATATTCTTACCTCGCTTATAGATACGGTTTTCATAACCTAGAACCAACATCAAACTAATCAAAAACCACTGGGCTACCATAATAAAACGATAACTCTTATAAAGCAACTCACTCTGTGACAATGAGATAGGAAAACCAAGATGATAAATAACAAGAATTGGAGCCACAACGCTAGAGATAAGCAGCAAGAAGTTGAGCAACTTGCTGGAGCGGCGTTTGACTATTCTCATTAAATCTCCTTTCATTATCTTATATTTGTGATCAGTGATTTTTTTGATGCTACGTTATCCGTTTTGAGATTGACTGTTGTGACTCTTTAGTACCGCTAATCACTTAATCACTATTGAGCAACGTAGGAGCAGAGTAATCATAACCAATATCGATGTTTGTTGGATTAGTCTTGGCGGCATTAACTGCCAACTCATCGCAACGATTATTGAGTGGATTGTCGGCGTGTCCCTTAACCCACACAAATCGAATCTGATGTCGCCGATATACCTTCAAGAATCGCATCCAAAGGTCGGGATTCTTCTTATCTTTAAAATGGGTGCGCTCCCAGTTGAAGAGCCACCCCTTACTCACAGCATCGACCACATACTTCGAATCTGAATAAATAGTTACCGCCTCGCCATCTTTTTTCAAAGCCTCAAGCCCCTCGATTACCGCTAGCAGCTCCATTCTATTGTTGGTTGTGAGTCGAAAACCTTTAGCTATTTCACGTCTATATGCCCCACTAAGTAGTATAGTCCCGAATCCTCCGGCGCCAGGATTTCCAAGAGCACTTCCATCTGTATATATCGTAATTTTATTTTGCATCGTTATTAAGTAAATAAAACTTAAGCGTTAAAGCGCAATAATTAAAGCAAAATTACTACTTTTGTTGCCATATACAAATTTTTAAGCATTTCGATAACACATTATAGTAGTGATAAGAACAAAAATTACATACCTCATTTGTTTGGGTATTGCACTAACAATTGCAATTGGGTGCGCATCTATCAGCTCTCCACAAGGAGGACCGGTTGACTCGCTGCCTCCTCGTGTCAAAAATACAACCCCGCTCCCCTACAGTACAAACTTTACTGGCAAACGCATAACATTTGAGTTCAATGAGTATGTAAAACTAAAAGATCAACAAAAATTGTTCTTCATTTCGCCCGAAACCGACAAAAAACCTCTTCTTTCTATCAAAGGAAAAAGCGTCGTTGTAGATTTCCAAGACACCCTGCTGCCAAATCAAACCTACAAACTAGACTTCGGCTCATCGATTGTCGATAACAACGAAGGTAATAAACTAGATGGCTTTACCTTTACATTTTCGACTGGCGATATTATAGACTCGCTCGTAATGGCTGGTCAGGTAATTGACGCCTACACTCGCGACACAATAGTAGGTGCCTTTATTACTTACTACGACATGGAGCGAGATTCAACTTTCGCTCAGCGTGGACTAGACTCAACGCTCCACAAAAGTCGTGCGGAAGCAGTGTTTCGCAGCGATAGCACTGGCTACTTCATTGGCGATATACTCCAAGACAAAAAATACCGCATCTACGCTTTTCTGGACAATAATGGCAACCAACGCTACGAACAAGGAACCGATATAATTGCATTTAACGACCTGATAATAAATCCTATAGATTTACCAGGTTTCTCATTTGGTTATGACTCGACTAACAAGAGAATGGTTATTGACTCTCTGCAAATTGTGTTTGAGGTTTTTCGCGAAGATATAGTCAAACGTCAAAACCTATTAGGGCAAGAGAGATCAAACAAAGTGAGTATCAAATTTGATTTCAACTCCCAGAATGCTGAAATGGACTCGCTCGAACTCGAAGGCATAAACCTCGATTGGTTAATCGAAGATAGAAACCCAAAAGGCGACCCCATTATATACTGGATTGCGGCTCCCACAAAAGAGGAATACCTCACAATCCCAGATACAATCAAAGGCCGAATGGTATATCCAATACAGAATGACTCACTACAGTTCTACAATCAAGAGGTTAAACTAAACTTGATATA
>CAMTOL010000011.1 GCA_947074135.1 uncultured Rikenellaceae bacterium | reverse complement strand
TACAATTTTTTTATGATTTGTGATATGTTAACTTTAAAAGAGACAACAATGCTTCAAATCATAAATCATAAATCTGCTAGTTTATAAAGTTCGGTATCACGCGCCCAAGCGTAATTATTAGTATAAATTTTAAGGGCTTGAGGCTGAATAATCTTTGGTATATAGATAGAAAGTCCGCTAAAAACATTAACAGTTATTGAACCATTGCCATCACCTTCGAAAAGAATCGGGGTTGCGGCCTTGTATATAACCGCATCGTAATAAGCCGACAAAAAATCGTTAGCAGCACTCTGACCCCAACTTCGAACAAGCAAATCTTGAGTATCCCACATCAAATCTTCAAAATCCGATGACGTACCCAAATATCTCCCAAACTGCTGTTTTGCGGTAAGAGAAACGGGACTATCATTAACCAAACTCTTCAACTCCGTCGCAACAGCTGATAACTTAGAACTCTCTACTACCGAAATTGTCGCAGAACGAAATACCCCTTTTTGCGAATTGTAATAATTGAAAAAATCAGAAGCTATTCCAACTACATTATTAGATAGCATATACTTTAACGAAGACACATAAGGAAACCCTGACGCAAGACTCTCTGATGCCGAACCAATAGTGTATCTTGTATTGTTTCTAAGCTCATAAGCAACCTCAATCGCTCCCATATGACAAGCATCAAAGAGAATATACTCAAACATAATATCCGAGGGGAGAGCAGCGGCTAGGGCATTAATCTCCATTTGAGTCGGGAAACTAGTTGTAGAGCCGAAAGTGTAATCGGGACCATCATTACTACCACTCTGCGGAGCATTCGCAGGGTGCATTCCTTGTGGCAACCAACCTGTTGCGTGCGACCAAAAAACAATCGAGTACTGCTCTGTTGGACTATACGCTCTACAATCTGCTATAACTCTACTAAGAGTTTGTGGCAAACAAGGATCAACGCTTGCTTCATAACTTTTTACAACAGGACTCACTATCGAAGATGTAGCATCACGAGTTACATCTAGAAGTTCACTAACGCCTCCTCGCTTATTATAAAACACCAACAACTTAGCTCCATACTCCTTACTAAAAGCCTCCTCCATTTCATTGATATTATTAATCGCATATGAGGAGAGGTTATTGTTGGCTACCATATAAATAATCACCGTCCTCGATGTGGAAGGCGTTAAGTCTGGCTTATTGTTACAACTTGTTGCCATTAATAACGAAGCAGTTACTACTACAAGTAATGTGTAAAAATATTTCATTTTCTATCTGTATTTTTCATCGTCGGTAATCATCATTTTGCAATAGCTATCATAACGTTCAGTTGCTATTATCTCGCTCTCCACCGCATCTCTAACAGCACAATTTGGTTCGTGGGTATGAGTACAGTTATGGAAAGAGCAATGGGTAGAGTGCTTCATAATTTCACGAAAGTAGTGATAAAGTTCCTCTTTTGCAATATCTACAAGTCCAAAACCTTTAATTCCGGGTGTATCAATCAGAAATCCTCCACTACCAAACGAAAAAATCTCAGAAAATGTTGTAGTATGCTTCCCTTTTTGGTGATACGACGAAATCTCGCCAGTCCTAGCTCCAATCGTTGAGTCTATAGCATTGATAATCGATGATTTACCCACCCCAGAATTACCGCTAAACAATACACATTTCCGAGCAACCTCCTCCCTCAACTCCGCAATACCATCGCCAGTAACTGTCGAACACTCCATAATTTGATAACCTGCCTTGCGATAAATCTCACGAAAATAGTCGTTCGGCTCTGCAATATCAATCTTATTGACAACAATTTTGGCCTCAATACTATAAGCTTCAGCGGCTGCTAATACCCTGTCGATAAATTCGAGCGATGTTTGTGGCGATGCAAGAGTTACTACTATATATAGTGTGTCAATATTGGAGGCAATGATATGTTTTTGACGCGACAGGTTTGTACTTTTTCTTACCAAGTAGTTTTTACGCTCCTCAACACTATCAATAACCCACTCACCTTCTGTATTTTGCACACACTCAACCATATCGCCTACAACTACTGGAGCTGTCGAATTTGCCCCACTCAACCTAAGCGAACCACGAAGACGAGCCTGAACCGACTCTTTCTCAGAATCGGCATCGGGCAGAACAGTGTACCAACTACCAGTACTCTTTATTACCAATGCTCTCACAATACAAATGTTGTTATAGCTATTTGAATAGCAAATTTCAACTACAAAGATAACCGAAAAGCACTAAAAGTCAAAAAAATAGAGCAAAAGATTTGGAATTCAGAATTTTTTATTACCTTTGCACTCCCTTTTTAGGGGTAATTTTTAATTAAAACAAAAGAAAATGAACACTTACGAAACCGTTTTCATTGCATCTCCAGTAGTTGCTGAAGCAGCACTTGCTGAGATGGAGAGCAAATTCCAAGGCCTTTTGGCTGAGAACGGCGCAACTGTGGAGCACACCGAAAGCTGGGGTCTTCGCAAACTCGCCTACCCAATTGCCAAAAAAAGCACGGGCTACTACTTCTTGATGCAGTTCTCTGCACCAGATGGTACAATTATCGAGAAACTAGAAACAGCTTACCGTCGTGACGAACGCGTTATCCGTTTCCTTACTTTCCGCCTCGACAAAGATGCAATTGAGTATGCTGCGAAACGCCGCGAGAAAATCAGTAACAAAAACTAAGCTCTACTACGAAGATGTCAACACAACAAAATCCAGCTCAAGGTAGCGAAGTACGCTATTTGAACCCTGTTCAAGTAGATGTTAAAAAGAAAAAATATTGCCGTTTCAAAAAAAGCGGTATCAAATACATCGATTACAAAGATCCTGAGTTCCTCAAAAAATTCTTGAACGAACAAGGAAAGATCCTTCCACGTCGTCTGACTGGTACCTCTCAAAAATTCCAAAAGAAAGTGGCTCAAGCAGTTAAACGCGCTCGTCACTTGGCTATCCTACCATTTGTAACTGACTTAATGAAATAGAAACTAAGATGGAAATTATACTTAAAACTGATATCGAGAATCTCGGTTATAAAGACCAGATTGTAAACGTTAAGCCAGGTTACGCTAACAACTTCCTTGTTCCACAAGGTTATGCGACTGTGGCTACTAAATCGGCTGTTAAAGCACACGAAGAGACTCTTCGCCAACGTGCTCATAAAGAGGCTAAAATGATTTCTGATGCTCAAGCAATCGCTACGAAATTGGAAGCAATGGTAGTTACTCTTAGTGTTAAGGCTAACGAAAATGGTAAAATATTTGGTACCGTTACAACTACCGATATCGCTGAAGCTATTGCAGCTAAAGGCATCGAAGTTGACAAACGCAACATCAAAGTAAGCGCAATTAAAGAGGTAGGTTCACACACTGCATCAATTCGCATCTTCAAAGAGGTAAATGCAGAGGTGAAAATCGAGGTTGTTTCTTCAACAGCAGTAGCTGTTAAAGAGGAAGCTAAAGCAGAATAAAGCAGCCTAGCTCTTAAATAATAGAGTAAGGGGGCGCTTCCAAAACGGAGGCGCCCTTTTTAATTGACATTGGACAATGGGCAATGAACAAATAACTAGATCACTGAATTACCTAAAATAATGTCGAGATATAGAACAATACTAAATTTGGCTCTGCCTGTGATAATATCGCAAGTGGGTTTGATGGTCGTGTCGCTGGTCGATACAATGATGGTGGGGCAACTAGGTGCTGTTCCTTTGGCTGGCGTATCGTTTGCAAACGCGCTGTTCTGGCCGGTAATGCTAATAGGAATGGGGATAGCTATGGGTATTACACCTCTAACCAGCAGAGCCTTCGTTCGTAACGATATACCAAGAATCAAATCGCTTGTCAAAAACTCAGCCTTCTTAAATCTGATTTTGGGTGTATTATTGACCCTTGTGCTTAGTGGTCTAACTCTAACAATGCCCTTGATGGGACAAGATGCAGGAGCTATCGAAATTGCAACACCTTTCTCGTGGTTGATGGTCGCCTCAATACTCCCGATGATGGGTTTCTACACCATTCGCCAACTATTCGAAGGACTAGGGAACACCAAATGGGCTATGGTCATTACCATTACAACCAACATTGCCAATATCATAATGAACTTTATATTCATCTATGGATATTTCGGTTTACCTGCAATGGGAGCTGTGGGAGCAGGGTTAGCAACACTTATCGCTCGTATTATGATGGTCGCTATGTTTGCTATCTTGGTGTGGCGCAGAGAGGCTTATCGTCGATTCTTCAGAGGATTCTGGAGCGAGAAAATTAAAAACTTCAGACTGCTCAGACTTTGGCGCATTGGTTACCCAATAGCTATGCAAATTGGGGTCGAAATGAGCGGAATTTCGTTAATGGCAGTTATAATTGGTACATTTGGTGCTGTAGAGTTGGCTGGACACCAAGTTGCAATCAATCTGCCTACCACTGCCTTTATGTTTGTCGGTGGACTTGCTAGCGCAGTCACTATATTGGTGTCAAAAAACTATGCTCTCAAACTCTACGACGAGGTTCGTGCATTGCTACGTGCCGCACTTGTTATGGTTATCTGCTTTATGCTCTTCACTGCAACAATCTTTATAATATTTGCAATGCCCATTGTGTCGCTATTTACTCCCGACAGCGCAGTGCAGATTGTGGCAGCGCATCTGCTCTTTTTTGGTGGATTGTTTCAACTCTCCGATGGGATTCAGGGGGTCACACTCGGTGCGCTTCGTGGATTGATGGATGTAAAGCGTCCAATGTATTACGCTATGGGTTCTTACTTAATTATCGGTGCGCCAATAGCCTACTTTTTTGGCTTTATTATCGATATGGAAGCTGCAGGTATCTGGGTCGGCTTTGTATGCGCACTCACCGCACTCGCCATTCTCTATATTCACCGTTTTAATTGGTATCTAAAACAGAGATAACTCACATAGAATTGGTACACAAATTGTAGAGTCTTTTGTTTGTATAGGTAAATGAATTAACCGATGAACAAAGACTCTTTTTTATATCTATTTTAGTGACCCTAATCTTAACTGCTGCGGCTCAAAACGGCTCATCACAACGCAAAACAAAGCGTGAAGCTCGCCAACAAAAACGAGAGATTCGTTATGATTCGACAATGACGGCGGCTATTGTGGGAGGTAATTTTACATTCACTCCTGAGTATATAGGTCAAAATGGAGAAGAGGGCTACCCTTTTTATGTATCTAACAACGTGTTTTATATTACACCTGGCGAATTAAGAGTGTTGATAACATATATCTCGCCATCGCAACCATCTGCAATTACTCCGGGAAGTATAGATTTCCTGACCGCTGACTACACCTACAAATCGCAGATACTAAAAAATGGGTTCTATTCAGTTCAAGTAACAGCAAAAAACATAAAGAGTTCTCAACCATTTGCTACATCTCGAAATCAGAACTACACTTTTTCTTTCGAAATTTCGCCTCAAACAGGTAGAACATATCTCACCATTAGTTCAAAGTACAACTCGCCGATTATATATACAGGAGTGGTAACTGCCAATCCCTAACACTGCTCTTTATAGACGTCGAGCAGATGATGAGCTGCCGTAAATGGTGACATCTGATTGCCCTCTACCTTGCTCTCGATTTCAACCAACAGCTTCTCTATCTTCTCATTGCGATAGAAACCACCACGAAGTGCCTCGTCAATTGTTTCGTGCATCCAGTACATAGCTTGACGCGCTCTGTTATGCTCAAAATTTTGTGTCTTTTGTAAAAACTCTATAACTGCACTCCACAACTCATCAAGCCCAGTACCATCAACCGACGATGTGAGGAACACTTTTGGTCTTAATCCACTCTCAGGAATTGGAAACAACAATAACGCATTCTCAATCTGCGCCTTAGTAAGTGCAGCTCTATCGACATTAGACCCATCAGCCTTAGTAATGGCCACCAAATCCGCCATCTCCATAATACCACGTTTAATGCCCTGCAACTCATCGCCAGCACCCGAAATCTGAAGCATCAAAAAGAGGTCAACCATCGAATGAACAGCCGTTTCGCTCTGCCCAACACCAACGGTTTCGATAAAAATAGTATCAAATCCTGCCGCCTCGCAGAGTATCATAGTTTCACGAGTTTTACGAGCCACTCCTCCCAACGAATTGCCCGAAGGCGAAGGTCTGATAAACACATTGGGATTATGGGTCAACGTTTCCATTCTCGTCTTGTCGCCTAGTATCGAACCTTTCGAGCGTTGCGACGAGGGATCAATAGCCAACACCGCCAACTTGCGTCCACCAGCCACTACTCTACCCCCAATAGCCTCAATAAAGGTCGATTTTCCAGCCCCAGGAACACCCGTAATGCCAATACGAACCGAATTTCCGCTAAATGGCAAACAGAGGCTAAGAATCTGCTCAGCCACCCTCTGATGTTCCTCTAACGCACTCTCGATAAGCGTTATAGCCTGACCCAAAACCACAATATTACCAGCCTTAATCCCCTCAACATACTCCTCGACACTCATCTCACGCTTTTTAACACGTTTGTAGTATGGATTAACAATTGGCGGTTGCTCAACACCTGCATTAACATTGAGCGCACTATCCTTGTGATGCTCTTTGTGTTGGTCTTCAAAATGATTCATACTCTTATTTTGAGTTATCCGAATTAATATTTAATATATCATTTCACATTGTCGCTTTTTTGTAAAAAAGCTCCGCAAAAAACTTCTGTCGATTCTTCGAATCGAATGACTGTTTCAATTCTCAATTGAAAATTCACAATTATTATGATAGGTTAGTTGATATGGATTTGACTTTTGTTTAGAAGTTGGAGAACCTAAAGGTTGATAATATTGGGATGTAAATGTAATCTGGAAATGTAAGTGCGAGTAAAAATTAAATACGAATATTCCTGATCCAGGCACTTTGTGCGTGGGCGACCCCTAAAATAAAGTCAAAACCATATCTAACAGAACTGTATCGGAAATTTCTAAAAAATCATCAAGTACGCAGTACTTGTCAAAGTTTTTTGGTTCTTTTGTGAACAAAAGAACGATTATAAACGGTTCTAAAGCCAACAAAAGGGAAAGTAGAGAAATAACTATTCCAATTGTTAGTTAAAACTTTATAATAGCACAAAATTAATAGTTTTTTTGTACTTTTGTACTTTAATAGGTATGCCTTTTCAACAGGTTATCGTAATTTTTTAACACTGATAGCCTAAAAGGCAATAAAACTGAAAGATAAGATGAGTAGTATTGTAGCAATCGTTGGTCGCCCAAATGTTGGCAAATCGACACTTTTTAACCGTTTAATCGGCGCACGTCAAGCAATCACCGACGCAACCGAAGGCACAACTCGTGATCGCCATTACGGCACTACGGACTGGAACGGTAGAACATTCACTGTTGTTGACACTGGTGGATTTACCGTAAATTCGGACGATATTTTCGAACGTGAAATCGTGCGACAAGTAGAAATCGCTATCGAGGAGGCTGACGTTATCCTCTTTATGGTGGATGTAGAAACTGGTATTACCGATATCGACCAAACAATGGCAAATATGTTGCGTCGCTCCTCAAAACCAGTTATCCTGGCTGTCAATAAAGTTGACAACAGCGCACGTCACACCGATTCATTCGAATTCTACGGACTAGGACTGGGCGAACCATACTCGCTTTCGAGTATGACTGGTAGTGGTTCGGGCGACATACTAGATGAGGTGGTCAAAGTACTTCCCGAAGAGAAAGAGAGTGCCGAAGAGGTAGAGGAACAAATCAACTCACTTCCAAAATTTGCAATCGTTGGTCGTCCAAATGTTGGTAAATCATCAATAACTAATGCACTACTTGGTGAAGAACGCAATATCGTTACAAACCTTGCTGGAACAACTCGTGACTCGATAAACTCGCACTACAACAAGTATGGAATGGAGTTTACATTGGTTGATACGGCTGGGGTTCGCAAGAAAACTAAAGTTACAGAGGACCTAGAGTTCTACTCGGTGCTTCGTGCAATTCGCGCCATTGAGGAGTGCGATGTTGCATTCTTGGTAGTCGATGCAACTGTTGGGCTTGACGCTCAAGATATGAACATCTTCCACCTTATTGTCAAAAACCGCAAAGGTTGTGTTGTGGTTATCAACAAGTGGGATTTGATACCAAATAAAGAGACAAATACCGCTCGTGACTTTGCCGAAAACATTAAACAAAAACTTGCGCCGTTCAACGACGTACCGATTCTATTCACTTCAGCTGTTGAAAAACAGCGTATTATGAACATCGTTCAGAAAGGATTGGAGGTTTACGACAACCGCAAACGTAGAGTTCCGACTTCGGAGCTTAACGAGTATCTATTACCAATTATCGACCACACGCCTCCACCATCGATAAAGGGCAAATACATTAAAATTAAGTACGTTACGATGCTACCGACACAGACTCCGCAGTTTGCATTTTTTGTGAATTTGCCACAGTATGTTAAGGATCATTATCGTCGTTTTTTGGAGAACAAGATACGCGACCACTGGAACTTTACAGGTTGTCCAATACAAATCTATTTCCGCCAAAAATAGCACAAACAACAAGCAAATAAAATTAATTAATTATAGATGTCTAGACTTAAAACATCATTGACTTTATCGCTTCTGTTATTGAGTTTTGGAGCGAGTGCACAGATTGATGGCGTTGTGCGACCTAACGAGCCGTCAACCAGAATCGAACCTACAAAAAAAGAGTGGCAAACCCCCGAAATTGTAGCAGTTGGCAAGGAGAAACCAAGAGCCTACTTTATGAGCTACGGCAACCGTGCCGAAGCGATTGCCAATAAATACGAGGCTTCGGAGTGGTACCAATCGCTTAATGGAGAGTGGAAATTCGCCTATTACGACGACTACCGCCGTGCTCCGTTGGCGCAATTCTACCTACCTACATTTAACGACTCGCACTGGGACAACATAAAAGTACCCTCAAACTGGGAGCCTCTAGGTTACGGAACAGCTATCTACACCAACCATAAATATGAGTTCGAACCTGCATACCCTGCTCCACCTACACTCCCTGAAGCGATTCCAGTAGGGCTATATCGAACTACTTTCAAAGTGCCGATGATAACGCTAGATAGAGATGCTTTCCTCGCTCTTGACGGCATCAAAGGTGGCTCGACTATCTACATTAATGGTCAAAAAGTTGGATACACCGAAGACAGCAAAAGTAGAGCCGAGTTCCTGATTAACCCATATATCAAAGAGGGAGAGAATACTCTTGCTATTGAGGTTATGCGTTGGAGTACAGGCAGTTACTTAGAGTGTCAGGACTTTTGGCGTATCTCGGGTATCGAACGTGATGTCTTTGTTTGGAGTCAGCCTAAAGTTCGCATAGACGACTATAAAGTTAACGCAACGTTAGACAGCAGCTATCAAAATGGTATCTTGCAGCTCGAAATAGCACTCAAAAATACCTTCATCAAACCATCGGGTTATCTTCAAGTGTGGTTTGAGTTGGAGAACGAAAACGACGATCTAATCGACTACTCGTATGCCGAAATCGAAATGGATGGTAATTCGTTAGATACAGTGCGTTTTGAACGCACCTACGAAAATATTAAAAAATGGAACGCCGAAGAGCCTAACCTCTATACTTTGGTATTGAAAATCAAACAAGACGGTCGTTTTATCGAATACACTTCGCAAAAAATTGGCTTCCGCACCAGCGAGGTCAAAGGTCGTGACTACTTGGTCAACGGCAAACGTGTGCTTATCAAAGGGGTAAACTACCACGAACACGACGAGGCTACAGGTCACTACGTGACAGAAGAGACTCTAATTAAGGATATGGAACTGATGAAACAGGCCAACATCAACGCAATTCGCCTAAGCCACTATCCTCAACAACGCCGTTTCTACGAATTGGCAGACAAATATGGTTTCTACGTATGTAACGAGGCTAACATCGAGTCGCACGGTATGTACTATGACCTACAAAAAGGTAAAACTCTGGGCAACAACCCACAGTTCTTCAACGCCCATATGGAGCGCACCCAAAATATGTATGAGCAGTCTAAAAACTACGCTTGTGTAACATTCTGGTCGCTCGGCAACGAGGCTGGAAACGGCTATAATTTTTATCAAACCTATCTCTACCTCAAAGGTATTGATGGCACTCGTCCTGTGCAGTACGAACGCTCTCTATTGGAGTGGAATACCGATATCTTCTGTCCTCAATACCCATCGGCAGCAACATTTAAACGTTGGGACGCTATGGATACTGACCGCCCATATATACCATCAGAGTATGCACACGCTATGGGTAACTCAACTGGTGGACTCAAAGATATGTGGGAGGTAATCTACCACTCCGACAAACTACAAGGTGGCTTTATCTGGGATTGGATCGACCAAGGACTGCTTGAATACAACAAAGACAGCACAGAATTTACTTGGACTTACGGTGGCGATTACTATGGACCTAACGGCGAACCAATGCCTTCTGATGGCAACTTCCTCTGCAATGGTATTGTCAACCCTGACCGAACACCACACCCTGCACTACTCTCGGAAATCAAAAAGGTACACCAATACGTTCACTTCACAGTCAAAGACCTAACAAATGGTGTTTATGAGGTCAAAAACTGGCACGATTTTATCAATAGCTCTAAATATGTGGCTGACTGGAAGATAGTGGGAGCTGGAAAAACAATTAGAAGCGGCTCTCTGGATTTGAACCTAGAGCCTAGAGAGAGCAAAGAGCTGAAAATACCGCACAACAGCATTAAGGCAGAACCTGGAGTTGAGTATTTCTTGAACTTCTCAGTACGCCTACGCACCGATGACGGATTACTTAAAAAAGGGCACGAGGTCGCTTCGGAACAGTTCTTACTGCCTCCGAGCGCACCTAAAACAAAATACAAAGTTAGTGGAGCTCCAAAAGTAGCGAAAGATGGCAACTCAATTGACATTAACGGACAAAACTTTACACTATCAGTTGATAGCAAAACAGGTTTTATGACCTCTTACTTTGTTAATGGGACTCAAATGATTGCTGACGACTTTTCGCTTCGTCCATCGTTCTGGCGAGCTGCAACAGACAACGACTATGGTAGTAAACTCCCTAAAAAAGCTGAAGCGTGGCGCGAACCTACTGCAAACCTAAAAGCAAGTTCAGTTGCCGATTCGAAAGATTCGAGTGGCAATATTGTCGTAACAAGCAAATACAATCTACCAGACGCAACATCGCTAACCGTAACATACACCGTTTACAATAGCGGCGTTGTGCACGTTGGCTACAACTTCAAAGGAAATCCTAATAGCGAACTATTGATACCTCGACTAGGTATGCGTATGCGACTTCCTAAAGAGTACGCCACGTTGGAGTACTTTGGTCGTGGACCGCAAGAGAACTACGCCGACAGAAAATGGGGTACAAACGTTGGACTCTATAAATCGAACGTTACCAACGAAGCTTACGACTACGTACGTCCACAAGAAACAGGTCACCATACAGACACTCGATACCTATCGCTAACTGCGGCTCGTAAAGGCGGTTTGGCAGTTATTGCAGACAAGACAATGGAATTTAACGCACTTCGCAACTCGGTAGAAGACTTTGACGGAGAAGGAGAGGTTGCACGTGAGTTCCCCTACCAATGGAACAGACATTTCCCTAATGAAAAGCACGATGAAGCTGCAGCATATGGTACTCGTGCGCGACATACACACACTTGGGATATAGTCGAACGTGATTATGTAGAGCTATCACTCGACTATAAAATGATGGGAGTAGCAGGCGACGACTCGTGGTACTCACTACCTTATGAACAATATAGAGTCAAAGCAAGCGAAAACGCACAGTGGGGCTTTACACTAGTGCCAATCCGCACCGCAGCCGATGCCGCTAAAGCAGCAACAATGAGCTACTAATTTATCGTTAAACATTAACCATTGAATAAAGTATGATTTTTCTTCAAGCAACAAGTGCCGCAAATGGCGAAACAGTAGTAGGGCTAGGTTCCTTAATCCTAGCAGGTGGTTGGTTGATGATACCACTTGTGATATTATCTGCAATATCGATTTTTATTTTCTTCGAGCGTTTCTCAATGATTCGCAAAGCGACGGAGCCAGACAATAAATTCTTGAACCGTATTCGTGACCTAATTTACGAGGGCAAGGTTGACCAAGCAATTAATGCTTGTCGCAACCGCCGCACTCCAATTGCTCGTATGATTGAGAAGGGTATCTCAATGCTTGGTCGTCCAACTTCGGAGATACATTCGGCTATTGAGAACGTGGGTAATCTGGAGGTATCAAGACTTGAGAGCGGACTTCCATTCTTGGCAACCGTTGCAGGTGGCGCACCGATGATTGGATTTCTAGGGACTGTTATTGGTATGGTTCAAGCGTTTATGAATTTGAGTCAGGCTGGTGGTTCGGTTGATATGAGTCTATTGTCGAGTGGTATTTATACAGCGATGATTACAACGGTTGCAGGTCTTGTGGTTGGCATTCCAGCCTATTTTGGGTATAACTTTTTGGTGGCAAAAATCGAGAAGTTAGTGTTCCAAATGGAGGCTAACACGATGGCATTCCTCGACATTATTAATGTTGATAAATAATTGAATAGATGGTAAAATTGAGTGTGAAACCTATTCTGTGTTTTCTGTTCTTAATTAGCACACTATCGGCAAGTGCGCAACTTAGCCGTCAGGGACTACTCGAACATAAAAAAATAGAGACTTCAGAGAGCTACCTATTTGCCGAGCGTGACACTCAAGCTATCTACCTCGACATATATCGCCCAAAACTAGAAAGAGATAATGGAAGCACTGTTATTTTCGTATTTGGAGGCGGGTTTGTGATGGGTTCTCGCAACCACGATTACAATAAAGAGTTTTATGCGCTACTTGTAGAGCGAGGCTACAAGGTTGTGGCAATCGACTATCGTTTAGGGTTAAAGGGACAAAAAAACATATCTCCGCTCAATCCTAAACCTGCATTTAAGGCTGTTGATATGGCAACCGAAGACCTACTTGCGGCAACTCGCTACATAATTGACAATCACACAAAACTTGGCATCGACACCTCTCGAATCTTCGCTTCGGGAAGTAGCGCTGGAGCTATTACGGTGCTTCAAGCCGACTACGAGATGTCGAACTACACAACAGTGGCTCAAATCCTGCCTGAGACTTTCAGATACAGAGGAGTGATATCGTTTGCTGGAGCTGTTTTTTCACAAAAAGGAAAACCTAAATATGCTCGTGGGGCTGCACCAACACTTATGTTCCACGGCACTAAAGACAAGCTAGTGGTTTACAAAAAGATACAAATCTTCAATATCGGAATGTTTGGCACTGACGCGCTAGTTAAGATATTCAATAAAAACGAATCTCCATATATCGCTATTCGATACAAAGGTAGCGGTCACGAGGTTGCAAATTTCCCAATGCGCTACGACATTACTACTGTCGATGACTTTATTGGTTGGGCTGCCAAAGGGAACTATTTTAACCAAATTGACGAGTTAGTGATAGACAAGTTTGTTCAACAAAACTTCCACCTCAAACTATCACGTTCAGAGCTTTACAGTGGCGAGGTAGTAGATGTGGAGAGTATTGAAAAAGAGACTCGTCAAGAAGCTGCCCAAAATCTAAAATAGATAAAATCACCTCACCACAATTAGATTACTAGAAAAAGAGGCTGTCCAGTTACATCGTGGACAGCCTCTTTTTTATAAATAGAAAATACTCTATTTCTTGAAAAGTTCAGCAACTTTTGCTTTCATCTCTTCGCCACGTAGGTTGCGCTCTACAATAGTGCCGTCTGGGGCAAAGAGCATAATTTGTGGAATACCATCAATGCCATAAAGCTCAGTAGCTGACTTATCTTGTGAAGCGTAAATGTGACTCCAAACCATTCCCTCCTCTTTGATAGCCTTCTCAAATGCATCTTTCTTGTCCCAAACGTTAACGCCTAGCACCATAAAGTTCTTGTTGCCATACTTCTCGTGCAACTCTTTAAGGTTAGGAATCTCGCCCTTGCAAGGTCCGCACCACGAAGCCCAAAAATCAACTAACACATATTTACCCTTGCCCACAAACTCCGAAAGAGCAATCTCGCTTCCGTCAACCGCAGTCCCCTTGAAGTCAATAAACATATTACCCGGTTGAGTTCTTTGAGCACCCTCTAGCTTTTCTCTATACGAAGCAATAGTTTTGAAGTATTTTGAATAGGTTATAACACTGCATATCGAATCAAATTTCTCAAGAGATTCTATCTCATCGACAATGTTCAAAAGTAAAGATGCTCCAATCAAGTTATCTTTGTTCTCATCCATATATCTTATACTTGCCTCTTTATATTGAGAAAAGAGCTCCTTAATCATAGGACTTAACTCAACAAGCATAGCATCGCCTGTGATGCCTTGCTCCTCTAACTCTTTCTGTTTCTGTTCATAGGGAGTAAAGATAGTATTGAGAGTAGAGTCAATCAATCGTGATTTGGAGTTTATGCCACCATTATCATCAATAATCGAAGGATCGCCCATAACAACGCTAATAGTGTTGCCATTTTCGGTCAAGATATAGGCAAAAAGGCTAGGTTGAAGTTCAAGACGGAGAAGAGCAGGATTTTCGAGAAGACCGCTGAAAGAGAAAGCTCCTTCAGCTATTACCGCACTATCAATTCTGGTATCTTTATCGTAATCCCACAGGTAAATTGTTTTACCATCAAGGTTTGCGTCTTCAACTGTACCATTGATAACGAAACCTTTAGGTGGAGTTGGACAAGCAATAGTACCAAGTAATAAAAAGTGAAGACTCAATGTCTTTTCCATTTAGGTGCTAGAGTATGTTTTTATGACAATTAGTATCTTTCACTAAAAGCTCTTGTGAAACTGAAATCTGATTGATAACAACTCACGAAAAGAAATATGTAAAAATCTCCAATTCTCACACCAATCCTCACATCCGCTCCAATCAATCGAGTTAATCTCGGTGATGTGACCTGAAACCAGCGTCGAACAGAAAACAACAACGCAAATCCAAATTACAAAGAGTACCAGAGCTCCCCAAAGTGGGTTTGTAGCACCTTTAAAAAGAGTAATAAGAATGTTGAATACAATTATAATAGGGAGAACCACTAAAGCAATAACCAAACCAATTGCAACAGGGTAGCTTATCGAAATTATATCTAAAAACTGAGCAACGGCAGGGTCGGCAGCTCCTATTTGAGCATTGAACGTAACAACAGTGATTGCAATAGCAGCCATACATAGCCCAAAACAGATAGACAGGATAATAATAATAATAGTTTTAAGAACCGTAAAAATCGACCTAGCAACATAACCTGCCGAACTAGCCTTTTGAGGGGCATCCTCACCCTGAGGCAGTATTGCCCACAGCACGATATAGGCAACCAAAGCCATCATATTGAATGGACCAAGACCTATTAGGTGGCTTCCGAGAGTCAACCCCCAAACCCACCAAAAACTATTGCCTAACAAAAAAAGGATAATAAAAATAAAACGCCACAATATTACATCTGTCCTAAAATATTGCGCCAATCCTTTACACACTCCGCCAAACATAGCTCCATTCATATTGCGAGTAAGTCGGCGAGGTGCAGTTTTGGGCTCTTTACTAGAGGTATTCTCTGCATCTGGAAAGAATTGCTTAGCATTGCCACCAAACTCTATTATCAAACGTTCAACACAAGAGTCACTTACCACTCTCTCGTTGCCGTTTATCTCTAACAGTTTGTCAGCAACTTTCTGTTCGAAATTTTCATCGCTACATTGTGAATTTATAAAACTCTCTAACGCGGCATAAGCCTGTTTCTCAAGCGAGAAAGGCACACCATTAATGCTTATATTAACTATCTCTTTCATCTTGATCTATTATATAATTGAATTACTACTTAATTTATCAATTTGAGCCACTAACTCCTGCCACAATATATTAAGTTGACCTAAATATTCTCTCCCTTCGTCAGTTATCGAATAGTACTTGCGAGGAGGTCCTTGCGACGACTCCTCCCAACGATAGCACAGCAATCCTTGGTTCTTCTGACGCGTAAGAATAGGATAGAGAGTTCCTTCGACCACTATCATCTCTGCTTTTTTGAGCTGAGCGATAATTTGGGAGGTGTATGCATCTTCACGACTAAGTATCAATAAAATGCAATACTCTAGAATCCCCTTACGCATTTGTGCTTTTTGGTTATCGGTATTCATCTATTTAGATTCTATTAAGCTTTTTAGTGTCATCTGGCACTATCAACCACGCAGCAAGATATATCCACAATAGAATTGAGGCAGTAACGACAGTCAAAATCACTAACACGATACGAAGTGCTTTGGGGTCAATTTGAAGGTACAAAGCGAGTCCGCCACAAACGCCACCAAACACCTTATCTGTGGTTGAACGATAGAAACCGCACCACGATCCATTTCTATTGGGATTTTGGTTATTAATTGTCGAACCTCCACTTTGACTCTCGCCAAACTCCTCGGCAGAACCTATTATCGCAATTGCTTCGTTAGCAAGTTTTAGTGATATAACCCGAACTGTCGAGTTAATACGAGAGGAGAAAATCTCAGCCAATCGATTCTCCACATCTTCGAGTATCTCGCTCTTTTCGGAGAATGGTAGCCTGTTTCCGATTTGAAATAGGTAGTTATCAAGAAGTTGATACGCCTCCTCCTCGATAATAAAAGGCATTGAACCAATGCTTACGTTACGTATAGATGTCATTGCGTGGCTTGAAATTTTGAGGTTAACAAATGAATTACTGCACAAATATATGTATTTTTTAGTACTATGCAAAACAAAGTACTAAAAAATACAAAAAAGTCGCCCAACTCAGCATAAAACCGAAGTTAGACGACTTGTCAAGTTAAGACTCTCGAGAACGAAAGTCTAGATAATTAAGGAATTAATCCAAAAGCTCAAGGATTTTGATTGCAGCGTCGGTAACTGAAGTACCAGGACCGAAAATCGCAGCAGCACCCGATTTGTAAAGCACATCATAGTCTTGAGCTGGGATTACACCACCCACAATAACCATAATATCCTCACGACCAAGCTTCTTCAACTCACCAACAATCTGAGGCACAAGTGTCTTGTGACCTGCTGCCAATGAGCTTACACCTACTACGTGAACATCGTTCTCAACCGCTTGTTTAGCAGCCTCCTCTGGAGTTTGGAACAATGGACCCATATCAACGTCAAATCCTATGTCGGCGTAACCAGTCGAAACAACCTTAGCACCACGGTCGTGACCATCTTGACCAAGTTTTGCAATCATAATACGTGGTTGACGACCATTCTTCTTAGCGAACTCAGCAGCCATTGCTTGAGCTTTCGCAAAATTGTCATTATCTTTCACAGCTGAACTATAAACACCTGAAATTGTACGAATTGTTGCTTTATAGCGACCTACGATTACCTCACAAGCGTCTGAAATCTCGCCAAGTGAAGCACGAACTTTAGCAGCCTCAACCGCAAGTGCAAGTAGGTTGCCTTCGCCACTCTTAACACACTCTGTAATTGCCTCCAAAGCAGCCTTAACTTTAGCCTCATCACGATTAGCACGAAGCTCATTCAAACGCTCGATTTGCGACAAACGAACTGCTGTGTTGTCAACGTCCAAAATATCGAGTTTATCCTCTTTTTCGAGGCGGTATTTATTGATACCCACGATAGTTTGTTCGCCTGAGTCGATTTTAGCTTGAGTACGAGCAGCAGCCTCTTCGATACGCATTTTAGGAATACCTGTTTCGATAGCAGCAGCCATACCACCAAGTTTTTCGACCTCTTCGATAAGCGTCCACGCTTTGTGTGCAATCTCATTAGTTAGGCTCTCAACATAGTACGAACCTGCCCAAGGGTCAACAGCTTTAGTGATATTTGTCTCCTCTTGAAGATAAATCTGTGTGTTACGTGCAATACGTGCAGAGAAGTCAGTTGGAAGTGCAATAGCCTCGTCAAGCGCGTTAGTGTGTAGCGATTGAGTGTGACCAAGTGCCGATGCCATAGCTTCGATTGCTGTACGAGCAACGTTGTTGAATGGATCTTGCTCTGTAAGCGACCAACCCGAAGTTTGAGAGTGGGTACGAAGTGCAAGAGATTTTTCCGATTTAGGATCAAATTGTTTAACGATTTTAGCCCACAAAAGACGAGCTGCACGCATTTTAGCAATCTCCATAAAGTGGTTCATACCAATCGCCCAGAAGAACGACAAACGTGGCGCAAAAGAGTCGATGCTCATACCAGCGTTTGTACCTGCACGAAGATACTCTAGACCATCCGCTAGGGTGTAAGCCAACTCGATGTCACAAGTAGCACCAGCCTCTTGCATATGGTATCCCGAAATTGAGATAGAGTTGAACTTAGGCATATTCTTAGAGGTATACTCAAAAATATCAGCGATAATTTTCATCGAGAATTTAGGTGGGTAGATATAAGTGTTACGCACCATAAACTCTTTAAGAATATCGTTTTGGATAGTACCTGAAAGTTGGTCGAGTGTACAACCTTGTTCCAAACCAGCAACGATATAGAACGCAAGAACTGGAAGTACAGCACCATTCATAGTCATCGAAACTGACATTTTGTCCAACGGAATACCATCGAACAACACCTTCATATCCTCAACCGAACAGATACTCACACCTGCCTTACCTACGTCACCAACCACACGAGCGTGGTCAGCATCATAGCCACGGTGAGTAGCCAAGTCGAAAGCCACTGAAAGACCCTTTTGACCCGATGCCAAGTTACGTTTATAGAATGCGTTAGACTCCGCAGCAGTCGAGAAACCTGCATACTGACGAATAGTCCAAGGACGCATCACATACATTGTAGAGTAAGGACCACGAAGGAACGGTGCGATACCAGCCGCATAGTTCAAGTGCTCCATACCCTCTAAATCAGCCACCGAGTAGCCACCCTTAACTGGGATTTGTTCGGCAGACATCCATACTGGATTTTCGCCACCTTTAGCGCAGCCGCTTCCTGCTGACTGCCCTTTATAATTTATATCTGAAAAATTTGCTCTCATTTTTTGTAGTGATCAAGTGATCAGTGATTAGTAATCAGTGATACTGAAAACATAATCATTGTTGTTACAATTAAATTCCTAATTCTTTTTGGTATCCTTTTAGCGTTTCGAGAACGTTGTCACGAGCCGAGATAAAGTGAGTCACACCAGCAGCCTCCAACTCTGGACGGCTCTCAGGCGCACCTGCAACAACGACAATAGCTTTGCCTTTCAACAACTCGTTAGCCTCTTTAGCCAAAGTTGCATAGTCATCGTCAGCAGCACAAACAACTACGATGTCAGCCTTAGCCTCCAAAGCAGCCTTAGCACCTTCGGCAACCGATTTAAAGTAAGTATTATCTTGAACTCGAATACCAGCACAAGCAAAGAAATTACAAGCAAATTGAGCACGAGCTCTTGCAAATGCCAACGAACCACAAGTCAACATAAAGGCCATAGGCTCTTTACCACTACGGTCAGTTTTCAAGCGCAATTGTTCGAACTCCATACCTCCACGATAAGGGGTCATTGCTGGGAATTGTTTTTCAGTCTTACAACCGCAACCACAAGTGCAAGGAGCAACAGTTGCTTCTGTCACCTCTTTAGCTGCAACCTCTGTAAAGTTAGGGTATTGGTTTGTTCCTAGTAGAATATCACGACGAGTAGCGATGTTTTTAGCTCTTGTAGCAGCCTTTGCAGCAACCTGCTCTTGGATAAATCCTGCTTTTAGAGCAGCCAAATAGCCACCTTTGCCCTCAACCTCTTTAAACAACTCCCAAGCTTTAGTAGCAAGAAGGTCTGTCAAAGTTTCGATATAATATGATCCACCTGCTGGGTCAGCAACTTGCTCCAAGTGACTCTCCTCTTTCAACAAGATTTGAGTGTTACGAGCGATACGTGACGAGAACTCCGACGCTTTTTCATACGAAGCATCAAAAGGAAGAACCTCGATTGAATCAACACCCGCAATTGCAGCACTCATAGCCTCAGTCGTACCACGCAACATATTTACGTATGGATCATAAACTGTTTGGTTCCAAGCCGAAGTCACAGCGTGCACTTTTGCTTTTTCAGCACAACCACGACCTGGTTTGTAAGGAGCTACAACAGTTGCCCACATCATACGAAGAGCACGGAATTTAGCGATTTCCATAAAGTAGCTAACACCGATAGGCATTACAAAACGGATAGCAGGGGCGATTTGATCGATTGTCAAGCCTTTCTCCAAGCCTTTAACCAGATAGTCGTGCGCCATAGCAAGTGTGTAGCCAAGTTGTTGCGCTACATCAGCACCACAGTTGTCGAACAATACGCCACCAACCGATACAACACGAATACGTTTGTATTTAGCTGCTTTTTTAACCAACTCAGCGATTTTGTCGAAACAACTGCCGTTTTCACAAATAGCACCTTTAGTCGAAGCACGTTTAATAGGGTCAATACCGAATGAAGCAAACACCTTTTCTGCATCAGCACCCTTTTTGTCAAGCATTTCGATAAATAGTTCGCAAACTTTTGCAGAAGCGCAACCAGAGAATGAAAGTTCTGTGCTCTCAACACATATACCTTCTAATAGTTGTTCGAGCGATGCAGCCGAAAACTCTTTGTCATTGATTACAAAATTAATTGTTTCAGCACCACGGCTAAGATAGTTTTTAGCAGTTGCATTAGCCTCTTTTGCACAGCTAACCTCAACTGTTTGGCTAACCTTCCAACAGTTGCAAGCCTTAGTTCCACGAACATAAGGAAAACAGCCAGGTTTAGCATCTAGAAAGTTGATTTTTGATAGGTCTTCAGCGCGATAGTAAGGGCGCACTGAAAAACCTTCGAGCGTTTTCCACACCAATTTCTTGTCGTAGTCAGCTCCTTTTAAATCGGCAGTGATTACACTTTCCCATTTCTCGGTCGAAACCGCAGGAAATTCTGCCATCAGTTTTTGAGTTTGTGACATCTTCAAATTTAATTTTTATATTGTTGTATATTGTTGATTAACCTTAAGTAATAAAATAGCTAAAACACAATATACATCTATCAATTAGATAGATGCACATATGTTCTGCTAAAATGTTAACACAAAGTTAATAATTTTTAATCGACTTATCAAAGTTATTTAACAGCTTTATTTTAAATATAATAGAGTCACAATATAGAGAACATTTCGATTAGAGCGAATAGATTGAAATTCAATTACATAACCAATCATCTATCAATAAATATAATAATTAATCTACAAAAAAGGTTTTTTTTCACATTGAGTATCTGAGAAATTGGAACTTTTTTATTACTTTTGTCCATAATGACGAGAATATATTTTTAACTCTATCAAACTTAAGATTTGAATAAAATAAACAGTAGAACAATGAAACAAAGATTAATCATTTGTATAGCCGCTACGACAGCGATAATTTTCTCTGTACTTGATAGTTATGCTCAAAATCGAACCCTTGAGTATAACAACACTTCAACCTCGAATAGAACTGCA
>CAMTOL010000010.1 GCA_947074135.1 uncultured Rikenellaceae bacterium | reverse complement strand
CTTTGGTAGTCCGTTAGTGTGAATTGAAAAACAAATAAATAAAAATATATAAAGCTATGAAAAAACACAATTTCTCGGCAGGTCCTTGTATCTTGCCTCGCACAGCAATCGAAAATGCAGCTGCTGCAGTTCTTGACCTTAATGGTATCGGTCTTTCGCTTATCGAAATATCACACCGTACTAAAGACTTCGAATCAGTTATCGATGAGGCTACTTCACTACTAAAAGAGCTTCTTAATGTGCCAGATACTCACAAAATCTTGTGGTTAGGTGGAGGTGCTTCTATGCAGTTCTGTATGGTGCCTTTCAACTTTATGGAGAAAAAAGCTGGTTATATCAACACTGGTGTTTGGGCTAAAAAAGCTCAAAAAGAGGCTAAACTATTTGGCGAGGTGGTTGAAGTTGCATCGTCTGAGGATAAAAACAATACCTATATTCCTAAAGGATACACTGTGCCAACTGACCTGGATTACCTCCACATCACAACTAACAACACTATATTTGGTACTGAATACCATACAGATATCGACTGTCCAGTACCTCTAATCGCAGATATGAGTTCTGATATCTTGAGCCGTCCTGTTGACGTTTCGAAATATGCTCTTATCTATGGTGGTGCTCAAAAAAATATGGGACCTGCCGGTGTTACTTTCGTAATCGTTCGTGAAGATATGTTAGGTAAGGTTTCACGCCAAATCCCAACTATGTTGGACTACCGCACTCATATCAAAGATGGCTCAATGTTCAACACTCCTCCAGTGTTCCCAATTTTTGTGGTTCGCGAAACTCTTAAATGGTTGAAGTCTATCGGTGGCGTTCCTGCTATCCAAAAAATTAATCAACAAAAGGCTGATGCTCTTTATGCCGAAATCGAACGCAATAGCTGTTTCGCTTCGCCTGTAAATCCAGAAGACCGCTCGTTGATGAACGTTCCTTTCGTTTATAGCGAAAAATGCAAAGATGTTGAGCCAACAGCGTTCCTTGACTTTGCTAAAGAGCGTGGTATGGTAGGTCTTAAAGGTCACCGCTTGGTTGGTGGTTTCCGTGCCTCTATCTACAATGCACTTCCATTGGAGTCAGTTCAGGCTCTTATTGCTTGTATGCAAGAATTCGAAAAGTCACTATAAAAGCCACAAATTGACGATTATACTGCCTCGTTTCATTATTTTTGTACAGTCACGTACTTCAATACGCACCTTCCAAAAATAACTCACAGCGTTGTCTAATCGTCAATTTATCGACTTTTATTAATGATTTCGTGGAAAAGTTTATAATTTGTAATTGCTCTACTTTACCTTTTCTGAAGAAAAGGTATCCGCTAACAACCTTAACCGACTGTTTAGTTATATAATAGAGCAGTTTGTTATTCGATACGAAGTATCGACAAAAGTTTTTGGGCGACTTTTTTCAATAAGTCGTAAGGAAAGAGAAAAAAAGAGAAAAAAGAGATGAAAATATTAGTAGCAACCGAAAAACCGTTTGCAAAAGTTGCAACGGACGGTATTAAAGATATAGCCACTAAAGCTGGTATGGAGGTGGTGCTCCTCGAAAAATACACAACTAAAGAGGAACTTCTCGCTGCTGTGGCTGATGTGGACGCAATGATTGTCCGTTCGGACAAAGTTACGCCAGAGGTGGTAGCTGCTGCAAAAAACCTTAAAATAGTGGTTCGTGCAGGTGCTGGTTACGATAACCTAGACCTCCCATCGTTAACGGAACGCAAAATCGTGGCGATGAATACGCCAGGGCAAAACTCAAATGCAGTGGCTGAACTAGCTATCGGTATGATGATTTTTATGGCTCGAGCACAGTTTGGCGGTGCAGGTACCGAAATAGCTGGTAAAACACTCGGTATTCACGCCTACGGTAACGTAGGTCGCTTGGTAGGTCTTGCCGGTAAAGCACTTGGTATGAAAGTCTATGCCTTCGACCCATTCGTTGCCGATAAATCAATCTTCGAGAAAGATGGTGTTACCGAAGTAGGCTCTGTAAAAGAACTCTACGAAAAATCGCAATACCTTTCACTTCATATCCCTGCAACTGCCGAAACTAAAGGCTCAATCGGATATGAACTAGCTATGAGTATGCCTAAAGGTGGTACTATTGTCAACACTGCTCGTAAAGAGGTTATCGATGAGGCTGGACTTGCTAAAGCAATGACAGAACGCGAAGATCTCAAGTATGCTACCGACGTTGCTCCAGACGCAAAAGAAGAGTATGCAGAAAAATTTAGCAAACGCTACCTTGGAACTCCTAAGAAAATGGGTGCTGAAACTGCCGAAGCTAATATCAATGCTGGTCTTGCTGCCGCTAACCAGATAGTTGGCTACTTGAAAGAGGGTAACACTAAATTCCAACTTAACAAGTTTTAGTTAAGTAATATTTCTACTTTACCTTTTGTGAACAAAAGGTAAAACCAAAAAACTTTGGCAAGTACTTCGTACTTGATGATTTGTTAGAGAATTTTAGAGCTTTTTTATATAGTTCTTTGAGATACTTTTTAAGCAAATTTTAATTGGCGCCCACGCACGAAGTACGTGGATGTAAGTGGATATATGAAATTTTACTCGCAAGTAAACTTGCAGATAAAATTTCATATACCCACTTAGCAACCCTTTGGGTTGCCTTCAATTAAAATTTGCTTAAAAAGTATCCGCTAACAATTTCTGACTTACTTAACTATAAAGTAGAGCTGTTTGTCATTCGATACGAAGTATCGACAAAAGTTTTTGGTGTTGCTTTTTTCAAAAAGCGACGATTAGAGCATACACATAATAAAAAAAACAGTAAAAAAATGAAAATAAAACCATTTAAGGGGATACGTCCTCCACAAAATTTAGCGAAAGAGGTTGCTTCGCGTCCTTACGACGTATTGAACTCGGCTGAGGCTCAGGCGGAAGCGGGTGAGAAATCGTTACTTCACATTATTAAACCAGAGATTGACTTCACGCCGATTGCGGACGAGCATAGCGTAGAGGTTTACAACAAGGCTGTTGAGAATTTCAAACAATGGCAACAAAATGGTTGGTTGGTGCAAGATGGAGAAGAGAAGTACTATGTTTATGCACAAACTATGGATGGCAGAACGCAGTATGGTTTGGTGGCGGCTTGTCACGCTGACGACTATATGAATGGCGATATCAAAAAGCACGAACTTACACGTCGTGACAAAGAGGAAGATCGTATGATTCACGTTCGCATTCAGAATGCAAATGTTGAGCCGGTATTCTTCTCTTATCCAGCCGTTAGTGCGGTTGATGCAATTGTAAATGAGGTTATTAAATCAACTCCTGAATATGACTTTGTGGCAGAAGATGGTTTTGGTCATACCTTTTGGGTGGTACCGACTGCTAAAAATTCGGAAATAACTGCTATCTTTGAGAAGATTCCAGCACTTTATGTTGCCGATGGTCACCACCGTACTGCTGCTGCAGCGTTGGTGGCAGCTGAAAAAAAGGCTCAGAACCCTGCTCACACTGGCGATGAGGAGTATAACTACTTTTTGGCGGTTATTTTCCCTGATAATCAGCTTAAAATTATTGACTATAACCGTGTAATTAAGGATCTGAACGGACTCTCTGAGGCTGAACTTATTGAGAAACTGCAAAAAGATTTTGTTGTAGAACCTAAAGGAGCTGATATTTATACTCCTGATGCGTTACATAACTTTGCAATGTACCTAGGTGGTCAATGGTATTCGCTTACGGCTAAAGAGGGAACATACAATGACAATGACCCAATCGGCGTACTTGATGTAACTATCCTTTCGAACTTGGTGCTTGATAATGTTCTAGGAATTAAAGACCTAAGAACTGACAAACGTATTGATTTTGTTGGTGGTATTCGTGGACTTGGAGAGTTGAAACGTAGAGTAGATAGTGGCGAAATGGCGGTAGCGTTTGCGCTTTATGCCGTTTCGATGAAGCAACTTATTGATATCGCAGATACTGGCAATATTATGCCTCCAAAAACTACTTGGTTCGAACCAAAACTTCGCTCTGGGCTTGTAATTCACTCGCTAGATTAATTTATTCTTTGAGAGTATAAATTTAACACAGCTTTTTTCGAGAAGCCGCGATTAGAGAGCTAGAAATCGTAAAGAAAAACGATAAAGAAAAATAATTAAAACAATGGCTAAAATTAAAGGAACAATAGAGGTTGACATTCAAAAATGCAAAGGCTGTGCTGTTTGTGTTTCTGTCTGCCCTACGAAGGTTATTGAACTCGGAGCAAAAGTCAACGACAAGGGTTATAACTACGTGGTTATGCTTAATGAAGACGATTGCATTGGTTGTGCTGGATGTGCAATGGTGTGTCCAGACTCGGTGATTACTGTTTATAAAAAGAAATTCGAGTAAAAATGGAAGATATTAAATTACTAAAGGGTAACGAGGTGTTGGCAATCGCAGCTATTCGTTGTGGTGCTGATGGTTACTTTGGTTATCCTATCACTCCTCAGAGTGAGGTTATGGAGACACTTATGGATGAACGTCCTTGGTTGACTACTGGTATGGTGGTTCTACAGGCTGAAAGTGAAACTTCGTCGATTAATATGATTTACGGTGGCGCAGCTGCCGGCAAAAGAGTTATGACCAGCTCTTCAAGTCCAGGTCTTTCGCTTATGTGTGAAGGATTGAGTTACTTGGCGGGTGCAGAGCTTCCTTGTTTAGTTGTTAATGTTGCGCGTGGGGGTCCAGGTTTGGGCTCTATCCAAGCATCTCAGGCTGACTATTTCCAGTTGGTGAAAGGTGGTGGACACGGTGACTATAAACTTATAGTACTTGCACCGAACTCGGTACAAGAGATGAATGATTTTGTTGGACTTGGCTTTGATTTAGCATTCAAATATCGTATTCCAGCCGTTATCCTTACCGATGGTATTATTGGTCAGATGATGGAGAAGGTTACCCTTTCGCCTGAACGCCCTCGCCGTACTGAAGAGGAGTTGGCAAAAGAGTGTGGTGATTGGGCTACAACTGGTCGTAAAGCATCGCGTGGTAAGGCAAATCTTGCAAACTCACTATTCTTGGATTCTGTCGATTTGGAACAACATAATCTTCATTTGCAAAAGAAATATCGCGAAATAGAGAAAAACGAGGTTCTTTGCGAACAGATTCAAGTCGAAGATGCAGAGTATATAATGGTTGCATATGGTACGAGTTCGCGTATCTGTATGAAAGTTGTTGAGGATATGCGTAAAGAGGGGCATAAAGTTGGTTTGATTCGTCCAATCACCCTTTTCCCATTCCCAACTGAGATTATCGCAAAAGCTGCTGAGCACTCTAAAGTTATCCTATCGGTAGAGATGAGTGCAGGTCAAATGGTCGAAGATGTACGTTTGGCAGTTGGCTGCGCTTGCAAGTGTAGAGTAGAGCACTTCGGTCGTTTTGGCGGCGTTGTTCACTCACCAGCTGAGGTTTACGAAGCTCTTAAAGCATTAATGTAATTTAACTGACTTGTTTGATGATGAAAGTAGAGAAAATTAGCGAAAATATGGTTTATCAAAAACCTCGCTTAATCACAAATAACACTATGCACTATTGTCCAGGATGCTCTCACGGTACTGTGCATAAGATTGTTGCAGAACTTATCGACGAGATGGGTTTAGAGGACAATGCGGTAGCAGTTTCGCCTGTTGGGTGTTCTGTATTGGCGTACAACTATATTGATATAGATTGGGTTCAAGCTGCTCACGGACGTGCCCCTGCGATAGCAACGGCTCTAAAACGTCTGATGCCAGATCGCTTAGTGTTCACCTATCAAGGTGATGGCGACTTGGCTGCAATTGGTACTGCTGAAACTATTCACTCACTTGTCAGAGGAGAGAATATTGTTATTATCTTTATCAATAACGCTATTTATGGTATGACGGGAGGTCAGATGGCTCCTACAACGCTTATTGGTCAAAAAACAGCCACCACGCCTTACGGTCGTGATACTGCTCTTAATGGTTTTCCTTATAAGATGGGTGAGATAGCTGCGATGATGCCGGGAGTGACTTATGTTACTCGCCAAAGTGTTGATAAACCAGCTGCAGTTAGAGCTGCTAAAAAAGCTATTAAAAAAGCTTTTGAGAACTCAATTGGATGTAAAGGAACTTCGTTTGTAGAGATTGTAGCGACTTGTAATAGCGGTTGGAAACTTTCGCCTGTTGCTTCGAACGATTGGATGCGTGAAAATATGTTCCCTGAGTATCCTCTTGGTGATTTGAAAAATAACGGCTAAGTTTAATAATATCCCTAAAAACGTAAAACAATGAAAGAAGAGATAATTATAGCAGGTTTTGGCGGTCAAGGAGTACTGTCAATGGGAAAAATCTTAGCTTATTCAGGAGTAATGCAAGGAAACGAGGTGTCGTGGATGCCATCGTATGGACCTGAAATGCGTGGAGGTACAGCAAATGTTACTGTAATATTGAGCGATGATCGTATCAGTTCGCCTGTGATTCAAGAGTTTGATACCGTTATCATACTGAACCAACAATCAATGGATAAGTTTGAAAACGCTGTTAAACCAGGCGGTATATTGTTGTATGATCCTAATGGTATTACGCATCCTCCAAAACGAGCTGATATTAAAGTTCATACAATTGCTGCAACCGAACTAGCAGGTAAACTTGGTAATGCTAAAGTGTTCAATATGATTGTGCTAGGAGCTTATCTGAAGCTAAAACCAGTGGTTACAATAGAAAATGTGGTAAAGGGACTCAAAAAATCGTTACCAGAACGCGCTCATAAATTAATTCCTGCCAATGAGGAGGCAATTCGTGTTGGAATGGAATCGGTCGAGTAGTCTTAAACTCTCTCTGAGGTAATTAGATTTGAAATTGAAGTTGTACTATTATTATAATAGTACAACTTCTTTTTTTATATTTGTGCCTCTTTAAATCATTCTTTAATGGTAAATTAATTGCGAAAAATGCTCAAACGAATACTCGATCCTTTTATACTTCTTATATTGCTGATGATTACTTTGGCGTGGTTATACCCGCCCATAGGTTTGCCAAATAGCTGGTTTGACCCCTCTGAAGTAGCAAATTGGGGAGTTGTTGGGGTTTTCTTCTTCTATGGTTTAAAACTCAATGGGCAGAAGTTAAAAGCTGGATTAAGTAATGTGAAACTGCATATTGTGGTTCAGATAGCTACCTTTGTCGTTTTTCCTTTAGTTACCCTTCTTACATTATGGTTATTAAGGGCCGATATGAACGATCCTTTGTGGTTGGGTGTTTTTTTTGTAGCTGCTCTCCCCTCAACAGTTTCGTCGAGTGTGGTAATGGTTTCGATAGCCAAAGGTAATGTTCCTGCCGCAATTTTCGATGCCTCTATTTCGTCGTTGATAGGTATTTTCGTCACTCCGCTGTGGATGTCGCTCTATTTGACTGCTGATATGGGTGCTGCTTCGTTGGGCGATGTACTAATAAAGTTGCTTGTTCAGGTTGTTGTGCCTGTTGGACTAGGTATTGCGTTTAATCGTAAATGGGGTAGTTGGGCGGATTCACACCGTGTTACTTTGCGTTGGTTCGACCAGGGTGTTATACTATTAATAGTATATACAGCTTTTTGTGAAGGTTTCGAGGCTCGGATATTCGATAATCTGAGTTTTGTGGAGATGATTATACTCTGTTTTGGTATGATGGCTCTTTTCTTTATGATTTATTATCTTATTAAAATTGTTTCAAAACTACTCAGTTTTAATCGTCAAGATACGATAACCGCTCTATTTTGTGGGTCTAAGAAGTCATTAGTTCACGCAACCGTTATGAGTGCAGTTCTCATTGACAACCCTTCGTCAGCAGGTCTTTTGCTGCTTCCTATTATGATTTATCACGCTCTACAATTGCTTATAGTTAGTTTTATAGCTCGTTAACGTTCTTAATCTTAGGCTGCGTCCTATATATGTGCAAACTAAAATTTTACCATTTTTTGTTTTTAAATTATTTTATTAATTGACTGTAATTTACTTTAAAAAAGTAATACCCCAAAGTAGATAATTTAATAAATGTTTATAAAAAATGTAATAAAATTTGAATTTTTAAGAAAAAATCATTAGTTTTGCAAATGAACTAGGTGTGAAAGAATTGAAGAGGAGTGTCCAAACGCGGTGTCACTATAACAGAGAGTGACATTTGCGGCAAAGGTAGGTGTTAGAACAGGACAAGACACAGCTTTTGGGGATTTTTTGAAGATTATTTAGCAACCTATTCAACAATTAACTAAATTTTATTAACAAAAAACTACAAAGTATGAAAAAAGTTTTACTCTTTTTTGTATTGTTGTTTGCAAGTGCTTTAACGCTATCTGCTCAAAACTGGCAAGTTAGCGGTAAGGTAACTTACGCAGATGACGGCTCTCCAGTTATCGGAGCAACTATTTTAGTTAAAGGTACTAGCACAGCAACAATGTCTGATGTAAACGGTATGTACAAACTTACAATACCTGCTTCAGCAGAGAAGATTCTTGTTGCCTCGTTTGCAGGTCTTACAACACAAGAACAGATTGTGTCGTCAGCCGGACAAACTGTTGACTTTGTTATGGAAACAGATGCACAACAAATCGATAATGTTATCGTGACTGCATTTGGTGTTTCAACAAAGAGATCGTTTACAGGTTCGGCAGCTGTGGTTGGTGGTGATCAAATCGCTAAATCGCAAGTATCTAACGTAACAAATGCACTAGCGGGTGCAGTTGCTGGTGTTCAACTAACATCAAGCAACGGAGCTCCAGGTTCTTCATCAACTATCCGTATTCGTGGATTTAGCTCTATCTCAGCAGGTATGGCTCCACTTATTATCGTTGACGGTGCGCCTTATAGTGGTGATATCTCAAATATCAACCCTGCTGACGTTGAGTCGATGACAGTACTTAAAGATGCTGCTTCAAATGCTCTTTACGGTGCTCGTGGTGCGAATGGTGTTATTATGATTACAACTAAGAAAGCAAAAGCAGGTGATGCTGTTGTTTCTGTTGATGCTAAGTATGGTGTTAATACTCGTGGTATTTCTAACTATAACGTTATCAATAACCCAGCACTTTACTACGAAACTCATGCTGCTGCAGTTAATGCTTTTTACCTAGGTCAAGGAAGATCAGCTGCTGAGGCTAATGCATTGGTAAACGCAAACTTATTCGGCCCTGCTGGTAGTGGCGGTCTAGGTTATAATGTTTATACTACTCCTGCTGGTCAGAAGTTTATCGGTATGAACGGTAAAGTTAACCCTAATGCTACTCTTGGTCGTATGGTAAACTATGGTGGTGAAGACTATTGGGTTACACCAGATGATTGGACCGAAGCTGGTTATCGTAATGGTGCTCGCCAAGAGTATAACATCAATATCTCGGGTGGTAGCGATCGTGTAACTTACTTCAGCTCTTTGTCTTACCTTTCAAATGAAGGTATCACAGCTGGTTCTGGTATGTCACGTTTGACTGCTCGTCTAAGATCTGATTATCAAGCTAAAAGTTGGTTAAAAGTAGGAGCAAATGTTTCTTACACTAAATTTAACTCTGACCAACTAGCAAACAACGGTTCTTCTAATTCAACAGGTAACGTTTGGGCATTTACATCTCAAATGGCTCCTATCTATCCTCTGTATGTTCGTACAGGTGATGGTAAGGTTAAACTTGACGATAATGGCTTCGAAATGATGGACTACGGTAACGGTATGAATGCTGGTATGAATCGTGCTCTTTTGAGTAATGCTAACTCGCTTATGGATAACAGACTTAATACTCGTAACAGTGAAGGAAATGCGATGTCTGGTTCTACATACCTTGACGTAACTTTTATGGAAGGTCTTAAACTTACTGTTAACGCAACTATCGGACTTGACGAAACTCGTGGTACTACAGTTCTTAACCCTTATTATGGTCAATTTGCATCGACTAAAGGTACTGTTGGTAAATCTCACGTTCGCTCTTTCGACGTTAACTACCAACAACTTTTGAACTATACTAAAACTTTCGCTGACAAACATAACATCTCTGCTATGTTGGGTCACGAATATTTTGATACTAAATACTACTATCTATACGCAAGCAAATCTAATATGTTCTCTCAAGACAATAAAGAGCTTAGTGGTGCAGTAGTTGATGGTCAAAGTGCAAGTTCATACCAAACACAATACAATAACGAAGGTTATTTCTTTAGATTGGGATATGACTATGACAACAAATTGTTCTTCTCTGGTTCATTCCGTCGTGATGCTTCATCACGTTTCGCTCCTGAGGCTCGTTGGGGTAACTTCTGGTCTTTGGGTGCAGCTTGGTTGATGAACCGTGAGTCTTGGATGCAGTTTGATTGGTTGAACGAACTTAAAGTTAAAGCAAGTATTGGTTCTCAAGGTAATGACAATATTGGTAACTACCGTTATACTGATACCTATACTATTGCTAACTCTGATGGTAACGTTTCTGTTATGTTTGATTCAAAAGGTAGTAAAAATATTACTTGGGAAACAAATACTAACTTCAATGCTGGTGTTGAATTCGGTTTCTTGAATCGTATCTCTGGTAGTTTAGAGTACTTTAACCGTAAAACTACTAATATGCTCTTCTCGTTCTCAGTTGCTCCTTCAATGGGTTACTCTTCATACTACGCTAACGTAGGTGATATGAGCAACTATGGTGCGGAACTTGCTCTTAACTTCAATATCTTTAATTCTAAAGATATCAGATGGGATGTCAATGCTAACCTTACTTGGTTGAAAAACCGTATCACTATGCTTGACGAGGCTAAGAAAACTAAAACAGCTTACGATACTAAAGGTAATGCATACTATGGTTACCAATCAGGTAGTGCCTTTGTTGCTGAAGGTGTATCTCTATATACTTGGTATCTAAAAGATTATGCAGGTGTAGATGCTGAAACTGGTGAGTCTTTGTGGTATAAAGATGTTAAGGGTGAAGGTGGTGTTCGCACAGGTGAACGTGAAACTACTAAAGTATATGCTGATGCAGATTTCTATATAATTGATGGTTCATCTCCTATTCCTGATCTATATGGTGGTTTTGGAACTACTCTTTATCTTTACGGCTTTGACTTCTCGATTAACTTCACATACCAAGTTGGTGGTAAAGGATACGATTCAGGTTATGCTTCATTTATGGCAAGTCCTGCAGGCTCAAGCGCAGGTTACAACTTCCATGCTGATGTATTAAACTCTTGGTCACCTGAGAATACTACAAGTAATATTCCTAGATTCCAATATGGTGACACATATTCTGCTGCTTCTTCTTCACGTTTCTTGGTAAATGCAAGTTATCTAAATCTTCAAAATATTAATGTTGGTTATACTCTACCACAAAAATGGACAACTAGTTTCGGCGTTAACTCAATTCGTTTCTATGTAGCTGCTGAGAATTTGTGGTACTCATCTGCGCGTCAAGGATATGACCCACGTCAAGCTTATGGTGCTTCAGGTAGTTCGTATTACTCTCCTATGAAAACTATTTCAGGAGGTATTAATATTAAATTCTAATGACAAAAACGAAAATGCAAATGAAAAGAACAATAAAAATATTTATGCTGTCTGCCTTTGGTGCCGTTGTTTTGTCTAGTTGTATCAAAGAGACATTTCCTCAAGGTGGTACAGTGACTCAAGAACAAGTGGGTGGTTCTGCTTCTGCTCTTGAGGCGGCAATGAATGGTCTTCCTGCTCAAATGGTTCAAAGCTATTTGGTGTATGGTGGTCAAACTTCTGAGCTTGATATGGCATATCCTGCTTTGATGATTGCATATACTCAAATGTTGGGAGATATCTTCCCTACTACTTCTGGTTACGACCACTATCAAAGATGTAATACCTCTATTGGTGTAGGACCTGACTCATATACTTCGTTTCTTACTTGGCGTACACTTTATATGTTCGTTAAGTCATCTAACGATATCATTGGTGCTGTTAATCCTGATGGCGCGAGTGATATTCAATTAGGTTATCTTGGTATGGCATATGCTTATAGAGCATTAGCTTATCACAACCTATGGAATGTTTTTGAACCAGTTCAAAATCAATATACAGATGTAAATAGTAATATATTAGGTCTTACTGTGCCTATTGTTACAGAAAAAACTGCTGAGGCTGATGGTGTTAACAATCCACGTGTAACTCGTCAAGAGATGTTCGATTTTATTATGGGCGACCTTGATAAAGCAGAAGGTTATCTTTCTAACTTCTCTCCTTCATCTAAATTATATCCTAGTTTAGCTGTTGTTTATGGTCTTAAAGCTCGTACTTATCTAACAAACCTTGATTATCCTAAAGCAGCAGAATTTGCTCGCAAGGCTATTAGCGCTGCTGGTTGTACGCCACTTACTCAAACTCAATGGGAAGATGTTAATACTGGTTTTAACAGTGTTAATAGTGCGTGGATGTGGTATATCAAGTATAGTGCAGAAAATATGGGTAACCTTTGTAACTATATTGGTTGGGTTAGTGCTGAAGCAAACTGGGGTTATGGTAACTTGGTAAAATATGTTATCAATAAACAACTTTATGATCGTATTTCTGATACAGACTTCCGTAAACATAGTTGGTTGGACCCTCAGAAATTTGATTTCTATGACTACAAATCTAGTCGTGGTAGTGACTGGATTGAAGAGAGCCCTAACTATATGAGTATCAAATTCCGCCCAGTTGGTGGTGATTGGAAAACTTATTCAACAGGTGGTGCTTCTGATGTACCTCTTATGCGTATCGAAGAGATGTATCTTATCGAGGCTGAAGCTCTTGGTGTAGCTAATCTTTCTTCAGGTGTTCAAGCTTTGAACTCATTTATGCAGACTTATCGTCAACCTGACTACGAATATGCAGCTAGATCTCTTGAATCATTCCAAGAAGAGGTGATCTTCCAAAAGAGAATCGAGTTCTGGGGTGAAGGTACTGCATTCTTTGATGCTAAACGCCTTAAATTAGGTACTCTTCAAAGTTATTCGGGTACTAATGCTCCAGCAAATACCTTTAAACTTAATGCTGTTGGAATTAAACCTTGCTGGATACTTCCTATCCCTAATAGCGAGATTCAAAATAACAATGCGCTTAAGGATTTAAACAACCCAGACCCATCTGGAGCTATTGATCCTACTCTATAGGAATAGTTGTAAATTGAATAAATTTTGATATAATGATGAAAAAAATATTTTATACATTGCTAGTAGCGGCAATCGTTGGTATGGTCTCTTGTAAAGAGAGTGCTCCAGCGTATGATCCTGCTCCTAAGGTTGATGGTGCGGAAGTTTTCTTCGATTCAAAAGCGCCATCGAAGGTTGAGATCAATGATTCTGGAATTATCGAGGTAAATGTTCTTCGTGGCAAGACAACTGATGCAGTTGTTGTTGGTGTAACTTCTGTTGCCAATGCAATTTTCAACGTTCCTTCAAGTGTTTCTTTCGCTGCGGGTTCGGATAAAGCTGTTTTGAGTATCTCTTACGATATCGCTGATGTTGTAATGGACCAAACATACCCATTCGAATTGGCACTTTCTAATGATGTTACTCCTTATGGTGTACAAAGCATCAACTTTGATGCTATTTTACCTAATCCAATTGTGTGGAACGACATCACTACTGTTTCTTGGTATTCTGAAAACTTTATGTCAACTTTCTGGAGTCTAGAATCTCCTTTACTTCGTAAAGTTAAAATGCAAAAACAAGAAGGTAAAGAGATTTATCGTATGGTAGCTCCTTTCGGTGAAAAATATCCTTACAATGATCCAGGTGATTGGTTTACTGATAAGGATTACAACCTTGTTATTGATTGCGAAACTGATGGCTGGAAAGACGAGGCTGCTGGTATCAGATATGCTACTGTAGCTGCTCAACAAATGGGTCTTGACCGGGGTTATGGTTCAATCTCTATTGCTGGATTTTATCCTAACTTCAATGGTTCTACTTTGGAATCAGCTGGTGAATTTAATGTAAATACTAAAACGTTCGTATTTCCTGAGAGAACTCTCTTGATTAATATGCCTAACTACCAATCTGGTGGTTGGTACTATTGTAAAGAGAATATGATCTATCTTGACGAGAGATATATGACAACTGACTACAATACTTTGAAGTATAGTCTTCTTTACGGTGGTGAGGCTAAATCTATGATCTTCTCTAATGATGGTGTTACTCCAGTTTCATTTACTCAAAAACTTGGATACAACGCAAAAGATCAAGTTTATTACCTTGCTGACTATTTCACTGATGGTTTCGGTTTAGCGTTTATCTCTGATGCAGTTGCAGATCTTACTAATGATTCTGAGATTTCGAAACTTGATAGTCCACAAGAAACTGGTTTGCAGATATTTGGTTCGCCAGTGTATTATGAAATCAGAAAAGGTAGTGTTTCGATTGGAGATGATAAGCTTCCTACTTTCACAGTAACAGTTCGTATCTATACTAAAGATGCTGCTGGTAACATTGAGTTCCTATTTGGCGATTTCAATGAAGTTTACACTGCGACTTCGTTCCCTGAAGAATATTCAGTTGATGATTTGAAAGGTGTTACTAAAGCAAGTTATGTTGGTACTTTCATTATGACAGCTAAAAACTACTTTAACGATGGTATTGAGTACGAAATGCCAGTAACTATTACTGATGCTGGTATAATGACTGACGCTAGCGGTAACGGATTTGAAGCTTTCATAGTTAAAGGTTTATCAGGTATGGATCCATCGAGATACAGTGATGAGGTTATTGCTGAGTGGTATAATGGCTATATGTATTTCTTTAGTCAAAATGCACAAGCTTTTGGATCTTATTCTATTTCTTTCCTAACAGGTTTTGCAGATGCTAGCACTAAAACTGTTTATTCTGGAGATGGTTACGTTGTAGGTGGTATTGTTAAAACTAACAATAAACTTGCTCTGGTTGACTACCCAAGTAACCCTAACCCATTGAATGGATTTATCTATTCTGCTGGTTCTGCAGGTTCACTAGCAATCAATTACAACTACTATGGTCCTAAGTCTCCTGCTTCAGGAGCACCGGTTGCTTATGCACCAGCTTATTTGGCTAACTCTGCTATAGCTGCTTCTATTACTACTAGATCTGAAGTTAGTGTACCATTTATTAATGCTAGTCAAGTTAGCACAGTAGTTAAAGCTAAAGCTGCTACACCTGCTAAAACAGTCAATACTTCTAATGTTTCTAAATTTGAGACTAGCAGAGGTAATATCCTTGAAGGTATTGGACAAAGCATTGAAATGTAAATAGTACGTTCAAATGATATAGTTTGATTTTAAACATATCATTGTCGATACTTAGTTATCTTAGGGTGGAGAGTTCTCTCCACCCTTTTTTGTGTTATATCCGCTTGTTTTCTCCTCTTTTTTTACTAGATTTGTAGAGTAACTTTTCTATGAAATCAATAATTTTAAAACCATAAATAATGTTCTCAAAACAAACTTATGCACTAAGACGCTCAGAACTTAGACGTTTACTGCGCGAAAATGGTCAGAGTGGGATAGCTGTGCTTATTGGCAACGCTGAAGCTCCTCGTAACTACTATGGTAATACCTACCATATGCGCCAGGATAGTACTTTTCTCTACTATTTTGGTCTAGATAGACACGACCTCGCTGCTATTATCGACATTGATGCTGATAGTGATACGCTCTATGGCAATGATTACACTGTAGATGATTTTATTTGGATGGGTCCTCAGTCATCTGTTGCTGAGCAAGGTCTAACTGTTGGTGTTGAAAATGCTAAAGATTTTGCTGCACTTGCATCAGATGTTAAAAAAGCCACTTCTCAAACTAGAAAAGTTCACTACTTGCCTCCATATAGAGCTCACAACCGACAAATCGTTGCTTCGATGCTTTCAATACCATTTGACGATGTTGTAAATCATATCTCAACTCCATTAATTGAGGCTGTTGTTGCGCAGCGCGAGATTAAAACTATTGAGGAGATTGCTCAAATTGATGAAGCGTGTAATATTGGCAATATGATGCACAGAACTGCAATGAAGATGTGTCGCCCTGGTGTAACTGAGCGCGAAGTTGCTGGTCAAATCGAAGGGATTGCTCTAAAATATGGCAAGGGTGTGTCGTTTCATTCAATTGTGTCGCAAAATGGCGAAACGCTCCACAATCATAGTCACGATGGTATATTGACTGACGGTAGATTGTTTCTAGTTGATTCTGGTGCTGAGAATGTGATGAATTACTGCTCAGACTTTACTCGTACAATGCCTGTAAATGGCAAATTCTCGTCTCGTCAACGCGATATCTATCAAATTGTTTATAACGCTATTATTACTGGTCAGCAGAAATCAAAGCCTGGTATTACTAACCAAAGCGTTCAGATTGATGTTGCAATGGGTATGGTAGATGGACTGAAGGCTATTGGGCTTCTCAAAGGTAATACCGAAGATGCGGTTATGGTAGGTGCTCAAGCACTTCTGATGCCCCACGGACTAGGTCACCAACTCGGTCTTGATGTTCACGATATGGAGGACTTGGGCGAGAAATTTGTTGGTTACAATAAGAGTGTTCAGCGTAGCACAATTCCTGGTTTGGCATCGCTCCGTATGGGCAAAGAGCTTAAGGTTGGGCACGTGTTAACTGTTGAGCCGGGTATTTACTTTATTCCTGCATTGGTCGATAAGTGGCAGAGTGAAGGTAAATGCGCCGAGTTTATCAATTTTGATAAGGTTCGTGAGTATTTTGGTTTTGGTGGCTGTCGTTTGGAGAACGATATTTTGATTACCGAAGGTGGTTGCAGGGAGCTTGGCGATGAACGTCCTCCGCTTCAAATCGACGAGGTTGAGAGTTTTATTAACAGTTAATCAAGCTACTACTCTATTAAAAAAAAGCGTTCGGGTGGGTCGAAACCTCCGAACGCTTTTTTATTGTGATAAATAGATGTGAACTATAAAGCCTTGTTGTAAACTGTAACGCCCTCTTCTAGGAAACGTACAAATCCTGCAACGTCAAGGCTGTAAGCACGAGGAGAAACCAACATCTCGTCAGTGCGTGGGTCTAGTAGTACATAGTATGGCTGTGCATTGATACCAAAACGGTTAATCTGCCAAGCAGCATTAATCTTACCTATGCTCTTTTGTGTTTTTCCCTTGCTGTCAACAATCCATTGATCTTCTGGCAGCTCTTTTTTGTCGTCAACGTAGAGCGCAACAATTACATAATCTTTGTTCAAAATATTGAGAACTGCGGGGTCACTCCAAACATTTGCCTCCATTTCACGACAATTCACACAACCGTGACCTGTGAAGTCCAAGAATACTGGTTTGCCAACTGCTTTTGCATACTCCATACCCTCCTCGAAATCGAAGAAGCCTTCAAGTCCGTGAGGTAGGTGCAAAAAGTCTGAATATTTAGGCTTTCCGCCCTTTATTTTGCTTAAATCAAGAGTGGTTCCACCGCCAACAGCAGCACCTCTGTTCTTTGTTAAGTCGAAATCCATAGTTGCAACTGGAGGTAGGTAACCGCTAAGTGCTTTGAGCGGAGCCCCCCACATACCTGGTATCATATAGACTACAAACGAGAATGTTATGATTGCAAAGAATAGTCTTTTAAACGAAATATGTTTTGTTTCAGAGTCGTGAGCAAAACGTAGTTTTCCAAGCAGATACAGTCCCATAAGTGTGAAAATCACAATCCAAAGAGCGAGATAAACCTCTCTGTCGAGTAGCCCCCAGTGGTATGTCTGGTCGGCAACCGAAAGGAATTTCAGACCAAGTGCCAACTCTATGAAACCAAGTACAACCTTTACTGAGTTCAACCAACCACCCGCTTTTGGTACGTTTTTGAGCAGCGATGGGAAGAGTGCAAAGAGGGTGAAAGGTAGCGCGAAGGCAGCCGAAAAAGCTATCATAGTGATAATTGGTTCCCAAACTTCGCCTTGAGTCGATTTTACAAGAATTGTCCCTACAATTGGACCAGTACAGCTAAATGATACTAGTACTAGTGTCATCGCCATAAAAAATACGCCAATCAACCCACCTTTATCCGCAGCAGTGTCGCTTTTATTGACTAATTTAGAGGGCATTGTAATCTCGAAAGCGCCGAAAAACGAAGCTGCAAATATCATAAAGATAAGGAAGAACAAAATATTAGGCACCCAGTGAGTTGCCAACCAGTTGAAGATGTCAGCCGTTACCGCCTCGCCACCGCCAAAATAGCTGATAGCAATAATTGCAGCAATTGGAAGTGTGTAGAGAGCAACAATCGAAACACCGTAAACCATTGCGTTGAATCGACCCTTAGCCTTACTGCCACTGCCTTTGATAAAGAAGCTAACAGTCATAGGCACCATAGGGAATACGCAGGGAGTCAACAGTGCCGCAAATCCCCACAAAATAGCCTCTATAATAACCGCCCATAACGATTTTTGCTCGGTTTTGACGTACGAATCGTTAAGCTCAGTCGAAGTACTCTCTTGAGCATCAACCATTATAGCATCGTCAACAATCATTTCGCCGTTAGGATCTACTGCAGCTGGTATTCCACTCTGAACATCGTCAGTGGCGATAGTTTTTGTTGTTGGAGCTATTTTAAATGTGTGGTCGTAGTCGTCTGGAGGCAGACAAGAGCTGTCGTCGCACACCTGCCACTCAATTGTGAGCGCAATTTGTGCTTCTTTGTCTGTTGCGTTGTTGAACTTCTGAACAAATCGAGACTTTTCGCCATAGACCCCAATCTTCATGCCGAAAATATCATCCATCTTACGTTCAGGCTTGTCTAACTCCACAATATCGCCATCAAGCGTAACACCTTGTGGTAGTTTGAAACTAAACGCAGTGGCATTTGGACCACCGCTGTAAGGTCCAAGGTCGTACATATGCCAAGGCGCGTCGGTTGTTGCTGTGATGTGCAACTCATTGCCAACTACTTTAAAGTTCCAAGTAACTGGGTTCTCAATTTGTGCAGTCGCTGTTAAAATCGCAAATAATGCTACGACTGTCGCAAAAATCTTTCTCATTTATTTTATTTTAATTATTTATTTTGTTTTGCCCAGCTATCTTTTAGCCCGACTGCTTTGTTGAATCCCTCTTTGGTGCGCACGAAGTAGCCTAGGCGTTCGAACTGGAATTTTGCTCCTGCTTCGGCCTCGATTAGCGATGGTTCGCAGTAAGCTGTTACAACTTTCAGAGAATCTGGGTTTAGGTTATCCAAGAAGTTGCCTCCTTCTTCAGGATCTTCGTTGCAGAATAGTCTGTCGAAGAGTTTAACCTCCGCTTTGACTGCCTCCTTAGCGTTAACCCAGTGGATAATACCTTTAACTTTACGTCCGTCAGAGCTACCTCCGTGAGCCGAATCTTTGTCGTATGAACATATCAGTTCAATAACATTACCTTCGGCATCTTTTAGCACCTCGTCGCACTTAATAATATAGCCATAGCGCAAACGGACCTCGCCACCTGGTTGAAGTCGGAAGTATTTTTTAGGAGGGTTCTCCATAAAATCATCACGCTCGATGTAGAGTTCGTTGCCAAATTTAACGTTGCGTTTACCTGCTCCCTCATCTTCGGGGTTGTTAACGCACTCAATATCCTCTTCGCCTTCGTAGTTCGAAATTGTCACTTTGATAGGATCGAGAACGGCCATACGACGTTCGGCAATCTTGTTCAAATCCTCTCTTAGGCACCACTCCAACAGCCCTAGGTCGATGATGTTGTCACGTTTAGCAACTCCAACTTTTTCTGCAAATAATCGAATTGAAGCAGGAGTGTAGCCACGAGCACGAAGTCCACAAATGGTTGGCATTCGAGGATCGTCCCAGCCGTTAACATAGTTCTCTTTGACTAGTTGCAGCAGTTTGCGCTTGCTCATCACTGTGTAGTTGATGTTTAGACGTGCAAACTCGTATTGATGAGATGGGAAAATAGCTAACTGTTCAATAAACCAGTCGTAGAGCGGACGGTGAACATCAAACTCTAGTGTGCAAATCGAGTGAGTGATTTTCTCTAGCGAGTCGCTCTGACCATGTGCATAGTCGTACATTGGGTAGATGCACCATTTATCGCCAGTGCGGTGGTGTTCAGTGTGGATAATGCGGTACATCAATGGGTCGCGCATCAACATATTTGGATGGCTCATATCTACTTTTGCACGAAGCACTTTATCGCCATCTTTGAACTCACCTGCACGCATACGAGCAAATAGGTCGAGGTTCTCCTCCACGCTTCTATCTCTGTATGGCGAGTTAGTTCCTGGGGTTTGGACTGTACCGCGAGTTTGACGAATCTCCTCTTGGGTTTGGTCGTCAACATAGGCCAATCCTTTTTTGATTAGTTCAACAGCCCAGTCGTAAAGTTGTTCGAAATAGTCAGAAGCGTAGTGTTCGCTGTCCCACTTGAAACCAAGCCAGTTGATATCCTCTTTAATTGAGTCAACGTACTCAACATCCTCTTTGACAGGGTTTGTGTCGTCGAAACGAAGGTTACACTTGCCGTTGTATTTTTTTGCGAGCCCAAAATTAAGACATATACTCTTGGCGTGACCTATGTGCAGATAGCCGTTTGGCTCTGGAGGAAAGCGAGTGTGAACACGTTTTTCCCCAGCTGCAATAGAGCTTTCTATAATCTCCTCAATGAAGTTAAGTTTTTCTGTAATAGTATTTTCCATCGTTTTTACTTAAAAATATTCATAGCAATTTACAAAGTTACTCATTTTTTGTATATTTGTATCATTATGGAAGCTAAAATAACACTTAATACGATGCGTTTTTATGCATCTCACGGTTGCTATGCAGTGGAGCAACGCGTAGGAGGTCGATTTGAGGTCGATTTGAGCTACACTTATGATGTTTCTGCTGTTTTGAATTCAGATATGGTCGAAGATGCAGTTAATTATCTCGATGTCTATGCTTTGGTTGCTGCTCAAATGAGCGTCACCTCTCGGACAGTTGAACACGTTGCTAAACGTATTATGTCGGTGCTCTTCGATACTTATGGTGTGATTACATCAATTGAGATTGTGTTGAGAAAAATTACCCCGCCTCTGGGTGGTGATATTGCCTCGGTTGGGGTTACTTTGTCGGCATCTAGAAAATTCTTTTAGTTTTTTGCGAAAAAGTTTTGGTAGTTTACAAAAAGGTATTATCTTTGTCGCTCCTAAGAGCAATAAACTGCGGATGTGGTGTAATTGGTAGCCACGCCAGACTTAGGATCTGGTGCCGAGAGGCGTGGGGGTTCGAGTCCCTTCATCCGCACTAAGCAACAAAAAGAGGTATTAATCTAATGCCTCTTTTTTTTGTCAAGTATTACAATGTTATATATTGATATGTTGTTTAATTGTTTATATATAATATGTATTAATGCTATATTATGCTTTATCTAGCTTTCCTCCGTATTTTTTACTAATTCTCTGTTGATTTAATAAGTTTTTTGGATTAAAATTTGCTAGTTTTGAGATTAAGATGTATATTTGCAGTCGAAGTTTTGATTTGTTGTCTTTAGTAATAATGTTTTTACTATAGTTATTAAAATTATTGTAGAAATTCTTTTTTATCGCTGAAAATTAAAATGCAATGTAAAGTAAGATTTTGGTCTGTTTGTATGTGGTGTTTGATTTTTATTATTGTAATACCTTTTTGCAAATGAAAGATATTATTATTATTTGCATTATATTGATTGTTGTTTTTCAATTACTATCTTATTCTTTTGATACGAATAAAAGAGCTTCATTGAATAACTTTTTTATTCGTCGTATTAATACCTTAGGTGGTTTTATTAAGGCTATTAATGCGATTATTTTT
>CAMTOL010000009.1 GCA_947074135.1 uncultured Rikenellaceae bacterium | reverse complement strand
ACGCTGGTAACTGATTAAGATGTTTCTGAATTTGAATGGAGTTCAAGCGTGTGCTCTCCCGCTCTACTCACAACCCATTCTTATTTACAGGATATAGCGGTATTGACCCTTAATCAAGCTACGGTATTGATGGCGTAATTTGGGCTCGTCCTCGCATCTTCTTGCTTGGTCTTTCACTTAACTTCAAATATAATTAAAAGTTAAAACCTTAAAAAAAGCGAAAAACAATTATTTTTAAAATTTAGATAAAACAAACAATGAAAACAAAATATATTTCAATTGCTTTGGCTACTTTGGCTCTGTCGCTTGGTTCTTGTGTGAAAGACCTTGACACTCTGCCAATCGACCCTAATGTTGAGACATCGGAGTCGGTTTACGGAAGCCCTGAAAGCTATAAAATGGGTCTTGCAAAACTTTATGGAGCATTCTCTATGCAGGGTCAAAATGGTGGTGACGAAGGCGAAATCGATGGTGTAGATGGCGGTCTTAGCACATTCTCTCGCGCACTTTGGAACTCGCAAGAGTTGTGTACCGACTTCGCAATAACTGCTTGGAAAAATGACGCTTATGTACACGCTATCAACTTCTTGAACTGGACATCTGGTCAAAATGAGATTATCTCGGCTACATATTACCGTATCACATTCACTGTAACACTTATCAATGAGTACTTGAAACAAACTTCGGACGAAAAACTTGATGCTCGTGGTACAAGTGCCGAACTAAAAGCCGACATTGCAAACTATCGCAACGAAGCTCGTGCTCTTCGTGCATTGATGTACAGTTATGGTCTTGATCTATTCGGAAATATGCCTTTTGTAACCGAAAATGATCCAATAGGTATGTTCTACCCTCCTCAATACACTCGCACTCAATTATTCGATTTTATCGAAAGCGAACTACTTGCAGTTGAGCCTCTTCTTGCTGAACCAAAAACTATCGAATTTGGTCGTTTGGATAAAGGTTTGGCGTGGGGACTTCTTAGCCGCCTATATTTGAACTCTGCAGTTTATACAGGAGTATCAAAGTATAACGAATCTATCACTTGGGCCGAAAAAGTACTTAACAGTTCAGCGTACGGTCTTGCTTCTGATTACTCTGATCTTTTCAAAGCTGACAACAACTCTACAAATCCTGATGTATGGCAAGAGCTTATCTACACAGGTGTTTACGACGCTGAAAAGGCACAAACTTGGGGTGGCACAACATTCTTAGTTAACGGTTCTCGCAATGGTGACGACCCAAGTACAGGACCTTCTGGTTCTCCAGCAGGTTGGGGTGGACACCGAGCAAGAAAGAACTTGGTCAACCTATTCCCTAACACTGACCAGGTTGACGCTAATGGTTATCTTGTATCTGCCGACAAACGTTGTATTATCTACGTTGGCACAAGCGGACAAGAGAACCTTCGCACAAAAGAGATTGCCGATCCTTGGGATTTCAGACAAGGTTACAGCGTTTACAAATGGCGTTCTACAACCTCACAAGGTGTATTCCCATACCAAAACGACTTCTCGTCAACTGACTGGATCTTTATGCGACTTCCTGAAATCTACCTTAACTACGCAGAAGCTACGCTTCGTGGTGGAGCAGGCGATGCAGGCAAAGCGCTAATTCTTATCAACTCACTTCGCACTCGTGCTTACGGCAACACAAGTGGCAACATTACAGCTGGTGACCTTACTTTGAACTTTATTCTCGACGAACGTGGACGTGAATTATACTGGGAAGGTTTCCGTCGTAGCGATCTAATCCGTTATGGTAGATTTGCAGGTGCCGATTACCTATGGCCTTGGAAAGGCGATGCAAACTCTGGTCGTGGTGTAGATAGCCGCTATAACCTCTACCCTATTCCTTATGCTGACCTTATTGCGAACCCTAAATTGGTTCAAAATCCTGGTTATTAATAGCAATGCAGGCATAATGAAAAAGTTTGTAATTATTAAACATTAGAAAAAACAATGAAATTATTTTATAAATATTCAGTAGTGGTTCTGGCAGCAATTCTCTCTCTAGCTAGTTGTACTATGCACAGAGATAAGACCACTATTAATCCCGAATTAATAAAACCTGCCACTTTCTTGTCGTTCCCTACCTCGACAATAACTCTTGACAAGGATCAACCTGATGGTGTTCAAATTATTTTCGGCTGGACAGGTGCTAGTTATAGCTATCCTGCATCAATCCTCTACACTATCGAAGCATATCAAGATGATATTGTGCTTGAACTTGGACAAACCAACAACACTAGCATCAGCATCCAGACTAAGGTAATTAACTCTATTGTTACTGACGGGTTTGGTGTTGCTCCTGGCGACTTAGCTACATTTGATGTTCGTCTTATTAGCTCTATTGGCGTTGACAAATACGACACTATTTCAGCTCCAGTATCGATTAACGTTATTCCTTACAGTGGTGCAGCAACTCCACTCTATATGATTGGAGAGTACAATGGTTGGGATCACTCAAAGGACGTGGCTATCTACTCTGAAACTAGCAACGGCATCTACCTTGGTTGGGTGTATATGAACGTTAGTGGAAAGGCTCAAGACGATGAGATTAAGTTCTTGTTCACACCTGCTCAAAACTGGGATAACAAATACGGTTCAGTAGGTGGCAACTTAGCAGAACTTGTTAAAGATGGCGGCGATGACATTGCGATTGGTAACGGTTATCTTTATCAATTAGAGGCCGACACTAAAGCACTTGTTGGATCTATCAAACAAAAAGCTACTACATTTGGTATAATCGGCGGTTTTAATGGTTGGTCACAAAGTGAGGATTTGACATACAACCCTAACAACAAACTATTTGAACTTGCTTCGATTACTATTAGCAATGGCGATGGTTTTAAATTCCGTTGCGATAGCAATTGGACAATCCAATGGGGTGCTGGTGAAAAGTGGGGCGAAATGAAATCTGATGGAGGAGATATTATCTTCGAAGGAGATAGTGGAACATATATGCTATCTGTGAATCTATTTAGCGTTATTCCTACATTTACATTTACTCCTGCTAATTAAACCTTAGTCAACACATAGGACTAATTAATAGGTTCAAGCAAAAGGGTTGTGAAAGACCCTTTTGCTACAAATAGGGGAACGAAACATAATAATAATGTTCCCCCAATGCGAAAGAAAGAGAAGAAATAACTAAAAAAAACGAAAGAATGAGAAAAAGAGCTTTATTGCCCTTCAAACTACTAACCTGCCTACTATTTATCACTCTACTTACTATCGGCTGCAACAAAGAGAACAGCGGTGGTGGAGGAGGTGGCGATAAACCAACACCCGTAGAGGCTGACAAAGCAAACCCTTACGGCGACAAAGTATTTTACGAGATATTTGTACGTTCGTTTGCCGACAGCGACGGTGATGGAATTGGTGACCTCAATGGAGTAACTGCAAAACTAGACTACCTCAAAGATATGGGGGTAACTGGCATTTGGTTGATGCCTATCAACCCAACAACTTCGTATCACGGTTACGACGTAACTGACTTTAAAGAGGTAAATCCAGAATACGGAACACTTGCTGACTTCGACAACTTGGTAGCTCAGGCCAAAAGTCGTGGAATTGGCATCGTACTAGACTTTGTTATCAATCACTCTTCGAACCAACACCCTTGGTTCACTAATGCAATTTCGGCTACCGATGCCCAGTATCGCAACTACTTCTCTATTGAGCACAAAGACGAGGTAAAGAGCAGGTGTGAGAGCGGACAGGTTGCTATGGTTGACGACAATGTTTACAATAGCGGTGCTTGGCGACCAATCAGTGGAGTTGGTAACACAACTAACTACCGCTATTATGGAGCTTTCGACTCTTCGATGCCTGATTTCAACTATGGACGAGTGCCAAACTTGAATCCTGTTTACGATGAGATACTAGACGCTGCTCGTTTTTGGATGAAACGAGGTGCGTTAGGACTTCGTCTTGATGCTGTTAAACATATCTATCAAAATGAACGAGGTGCTGAAAATGTGAAGTTCTTGAACCGTCTTTACAGCGATTTGAAAGCAGACTACCCAGATATTTATATGGTTGGCGAGGTTTTGAGTGGTATGGACGACACTGCACCATTCTTTGGAGGATTGCCATCGTTGTTCCACTTCGATTCGTGGTGGAAACTCGAAGGGGCGTTGATGAGTTGGGAGGCAAAGTACTATGCAAAGGATATGAACGAGGCGATGTATAAGTTTAGGGCTATCAGTCCGACTTTCAATGCAGCAACGAAGCTTAGTAATCACGACGAAGACAGGGCAATGAGCAAATTGGGAGGCAATGTAGAGAAGGCTAAGATTGCGGCAGCGGCTATAATGACCTCTCCAGGTCAACCTTACATCTATTATGGCGAGGAGGTAGGAATGAGCAATATGAAGAGCAGTGGTGATGAGTATGTTCGTGAGCCAATACTTTGGGGCGATAATTACACAACTACTTGGCGAGCGAATACAGCACCAACGACAACAGTTGCAGCTCAACTTGCTGACCAAAATTCGTTATTGAATTTCTACAAACAGATAGTAAAGGTACGTAATTCGACCCCTGCATTGCAGCACGGTGTATTTGAGCCGATAGCTTGGGCAAATCTACCTTCTTCGATGATGGCTTGGATACGTTCTTTGGATTTGAGTCGAGTATTTGTGGTAATGAACGGATCAGGCAGTTCGATTAGTCACTCGTTGAATTATGACTTGAGTGGCGCTAAAACATTGTTTAGTTACAACAATCCAACTTTCAGCTCAACTGGTTCGCAGACATCGTTCACACTTCCAGCCTACTCAATTCTGATAATAGAAAAGTAAAAAAAAAGACAGAAAGAGCAAAAAACAAAGAAAAACAAGCAGGTCATCGGAAACGAAGTTTCCGTCAAAAGATTTTGGTTTTCCCTTTTTTCAAAAAAAAGAAAGTAGAGCAAATAAAAAACTCAGAATGGGGGTGGTGAGAGAATCCCACCAAAAGAAATTTCCCCACCACCCCCATTTTTACAATTATAGATTATTACTTCTCCTTTAAAGTTTTACAAATCCTGCGGATTTACGCTTTGGGGGTTTTTGGAGGTGGGTCGGAAATTCCTTTGGGATTTCACTTTTGGGTCTTTCGACCCACCTCCTGATTTTACGTCATTACTCTAGCCAGTAACTAGTCGTCGTTTTTTGAAAAAAGCGACACCAAAAACTTTTACTTATTAACCTCTCTAATACATCACCGCAAAAAATTAAATTACATATTACGATGAAACGAACATTTTTAGCCTCAATTACCGCCCTAACACTTCTCACTGCTGTTAGCTGTTCGCCAACACCACAAAAAGAGTCAGCAAACAAACAGCGTTACGACTCGCACCCCGACTGGGCTGTAGGCGCAACAATATACGAGCTAAACACCCGTCAAATCACCCCCGAAGGCACATTCACAGCAGCAACTGCCGAGCTCCCTCGACTAAAAGAGCTTGGAGTCGATATCATATGGCTAATGCCTATCCAACCAATCGGAGTGAAAGAGCGCAAAGGCACACTCGGCTCATACTACGCCATCTCGGACTACACAGGTTTCAACCCCGAGTTCGGAACTCGCCAAGATTTCGAAAAATTTGTAACCACTGCCCATAAACTAGGTATGAAAGTAATCCTCGACTGGGTTGCCAACCACACCTCGCCAGATCACGTATGGAGTGCAAACCCAGATTGGCACAAACGTGACTCGATGGGCGAATTTAAGGTGCAGTACGACTGGACAGATATCTCGGAGCTCGAATACGACAACGCCGATATGCGTGCAGCTATGGTCGAAGCTATGAGATTTTGGGCTGATACTATCGGAGTTGATGGCTTCCGCTGCGATATGGCAATGCTAGTTCCTATCGATTTTTGGGAGAGCACAGTCGATGAGCTAAAGAAGAACAAACCAGAGTTATTTATGTTAGCCGAAGCCGAAGAGGACTACCTAACCGAAAAGGCTTTCAACGCTTTCTATGGTTGGGACTTGCACCACACCCTAAACGCTATGGCTCAAGATAAAATCACTGCCGACTCACTCGCTCGTCAACTTGCAAAAACCGAAGCAAAGTTCCCTAGTCGTGCAATGCGACTAAACTTTACGAGCAACCACGACGAGAATAGTTGGGCTGGGTCGGAGTATGAACGAATGGGCGAAGCTGCTATGCAGATGGCTGTGTTGACCTATATGCTCGAAGGTATGCCACTTATCTACACTGGTCAAGAAACAGGCAACACTAAACGTTTGCAGTTTTTCGAGAAAGATACAATCGAGAGAGTTACAAATGCGCCACAAACTGAACTTTACAAATTACTGGGTGCGCTTCGCAAAAAACATCCTGCACTACGTTACGGAGCGATGGAGGTGTTGAGTAGCGATAAACCTAAAGAGGTATTTGCGGTAAGACGTACTGAAGGCGATGACACAGTGACTGCGATTTTTAATTTTAGTGGTGATGCTGTTGAAGCTGATGTTGCAGGCATTGGTAAACACAACCTCACTCCTTACGGCTACGTTATAATAGACTAAAAAAAGAAAAAGAATCAAGTACAAAGTACTTGCCAAGAGTTTTCGGTTTTCCCTTTCTACAAAAAGGGAAAGTAGAGCAAAGTCAAAAAAAACATCAAATAATGGGGATTGGGAGAAACGCCTAATTAGATATTCGAAGAGTTTCTGCCCAATTCCCACTATTTTACTCTACTCTGCCTCTGAAATCTTACAAATCCTTCGAATTTGCGCTTGGGGTTTTTAGCCACGCCTAACAGCTCACTTTTCGAAAAAATCGCCCAAAAACTTTTATACGTCTTTGTTCTAAACAACCAAAAACAAATACTATCTTTATACCAAAATTTTCTAAGCGAAACACACAAACAACAAAATGAAAAGAATCTTTATCACAGTACTATCAATCATTGGACTTTCAGTTAGTGCACAAGTAAGCTATCTTAGCCAAGATAACGTGGCTATATTCTACCCACACGGCTTCAAACCTGCACAAACTATGCCCTCATCGGTACTACTCGAAGAACCTAGACCCTATAAAGCACTGCCTGCAAATTGGCAAATAGTACCTCGATACGCAAAACCCTCAGCAAATAAAGCCATAATAACAATCGACATTCCACAAGGTACTGACCTATACGGAACTGGCGAAGTGCTAGGCAACCTACGTCGCAACGACACCGAAATAGAACTCTGGAACACCGACAACTACGCTTACGGTACTGCCGATGGCAAACGCCTCTACCAATCACACCCTTGGGTGCTTGGCGTAAGAGAAGACGGGACTGCATTTGGAGTAATTATCGACTGTACGTGGCGAATGGATATAAAACTGAGCGACAAACAGATAAAAGTGACGACTGACGGTGTTGAACCTCGTGTAATTGTTATCGAAAGCGGCACTCCAAAAGAGGTTATCGCTAAACTAGGTCAACTGTCAGGTAATATGGAGCTACCTCCGCTTTGGGCTCTCGGCTATCAACAATGCCGCTTTTCGTACTATCCCGACACTCAAGTTAAGGAGTTGGCAGACACATTCCGCGACAAAAAACTCCCTTGCGATGTGATTTGGATGGATATCGACTATATGGACGGTTATCGTGTCTTTACATTCGATGAAAAGGGTTTTCCAAACCCTAAAGAGTTGAACGACTATCTGCACTCTAAAAACTTCAAATCAGTCTATATGATTGACCCTGGCATCAAAAAAGATAGCAACTACTTCGTATGGCAACAAGGCGAAGCGATTGACGCTTGGGTAAAAGATAAAGATGGCAAGACCTACGATGGAGCTGTATGGCCGGGAATATGTAATTTCCCTGACTTTACCCGCCGAGATGTGAGAGAGTGGTGGAGCGGACTCTACAAAGAGTTTATGGCGACTGGCATCGACGGTATTTGGAACGATATGAACGAACCTGCAGTCTTTGGCACCGACTCTAAGACTATGCCAATCGACAATGTATTGCAAGGTGACGGCAACCTACCAAAAGGTTCTCACTTAAGATACCACAACATCTACGGTATGTTGATGGTCGAGGCTTCACGCGACGGTATGTTGGCTGCAAACCCCGACAAACGACCATTTGTACTCTCTCGTGCCAACTTCCTAGGTGGTCAACGCTATGCCTACACTTGGACTGGCGACAACGCCTCGACTTGGGACTACCTTAGAACCTCGATACCGATGACTCTCAATATGGCTCTTAGCGCATCATCGTTCAACGGTCCTGATATTGGAGGCTTTGTTGGCGACGCAAACCCTGAACTATTGGAACACTGGATGGCACTTGGAGTATATTTCCCATTCTTCCGCAACCACTCAGGCAAAGGTTCAGTCGAACAAGAACCTTGGGTGTTTGGCAAACGCACCGAAGATATTACACGCACATCGCTCAATCGACGATATAGACTTCTACCTTACCTTTATACTCTGACCTATGAATCGTCAGTTAATTCGGCTCCAATTATGCAACCAGCATTCTTTGCCGACTTAACTAACAAAAAACTAAGAGAGGAGCAAGAGCTATTTCTGATGGGCGACAATCTGTTGATTATTCCTCGTTGGGCTTCAGATTTTGAACTTCCTAAAGGCAATTGGAGCATTGTCGAATTTGAGAAGAAAGACGATGGTGTTCAACCCTATGTGGCAATAAAAGAGGGTGCTATTGTGCCACTCGCAAACGAGGGTATGCAGAGCACTATGGAGTACAACGCCGACTCGATTACGCTGATTGTCAATCCCAATAAAAATGGTGTGGCTCGCGGCGAAATGTACTCGGACAGCGGCGATGGCTTTGGTTATAAAAATGGCGAATACTCTATCACAGAGTTTACTTCTCATAAAGAGGGCGACAGACTTGTAGTGAAAGCGACTCATAAAGAGGGCAACCTAACTCCACAGCGCACTTATAGAGTTGGTCTTTCGGTTGATGGCAAGATGTATTACTCAGCCTGGACAAATGACAATGAGATTACTATTAAAAACGTTGAGAGTAAAGGCACTGGTATTGACAAGAAGAGATTAAAAATGCACAGTCGCAATTTTGCAGATAATAAATCGCTGCACGATATACTGCATCGCAATAAGATTGAGGGTGAAGAGCACGACGGCGTTGAGATTGATATTTAGAATTGATTAATTATTCTTTAATTTTATATATCTTTAGACATAACTATAAATAAAATATAACTAATGAAAAAGAGAGTATTAATTACCATAATGTTAGCCCTATTTGCTATGGGTAGCTGGGCACAAAAAATAACTAAGGTCGAGCCGCTAAATTGGTGGGTCGGAATGAAACACCCTCTTCAGTTGATTATTTATGGATAAAATTGAGCAGATGGCGAGGTTAGTATTGTTGGTGGCGAAGGAGAAAAGATTACTAAAACCATCAATGCCCACTCGCCTAACTACCTCTTGGCAGATGTCGAAATCGGCAAAGATGCCAAACCAGGCACCTACACAATTGAAGTTAAGAAAGGTAAAAAGACCCTAAAATACCCATACGCCCTCAACGAACGCAAAGCAAGTTCTGCTCAACGAAAAGGCTTCGGACGAGAAGATATGATATATCTGCTTATGCCTGACCGCTTTGCAAAAGGCGAAATACCAAAACAAAACCCTAAAGACTCAATTGCAGGTGCTGTTGACCGCTCAATTCCTTGGGCTCGTCACGGAGGTAATATTCAAGGTATTATCGACAATCTCGACTATATCGCCGACCTCGGAGCAACCGCTATCTGGAGCACTCCATTAACCGAAGATAGAGAGTTCAACGCAAGCTACCACGGCTACGCTGCTAGTGATTTCTACAACATCGACCCCCGTTATGGCAACAATGAACTATACCGCAAACTAACAGACGAAGCCGCTAAAAAAGGCATTATGATAATTATGGATATGGTGCCAAACCACTGCGGTGAGGACCACCCCTGGATGAAAGACCTACCAATGAAAGATTGGATTAATCACGGAGGTAAATATGTTCAAACTCGCTATATTCAAGCAACTCATCAAGACCCTAACGCAAGTAAAGCCGAGGCTGCTAACTGTATCGACGGTTGGTTCGTTGAGTCGATGCCCGATATGAATTTAACTCAACCTTTGGTACTGAATTACCTATCACAAATGGCTGTATGGTGGATTGAGTACGCTGGACTTCGCGGGCTTCGTGTCGATACGTTCCCTTATAATGACAAAACTGCTGCTGCCGAATGGACACGCCGAATTATGGCAGAGTATCCAAATTTCTCGATTGTTGGCGAGTGCTGGGTAGGCTATCCTGCGCTAATTTCATACTGGGAGGGCAACAAAACCGAACTTCCGAATCGTGACGGCTACAACAGCCACCTAACTCACGTTATGGACTTCCCACTACAAGGTACTTTTACTGATGCTATCACCCAACCCGATGTAAAGGATTGGGGCAAAGGTCTTATGCAGTCATACAATGTTCTAACTCAAGACTTTGTCTATGACCGTCCTGAGAACCTGCTTATCTTCCTCGACAACCACGATATTGACCGCTTTGCTCACGCTACAGACTCTGACCCTCGCAAAACAAACCTAGCAATTACAATGTTGGCAACTATGCGAGGCATTCCTCAGCTCTACTATGGCACAGAACAACTATTTAGAGGTCGAAAAGAGGACGGAGATGGAGGAAAACGCACCGATTTTCCAGGTGGTTGGGCTGAAGATAGCCGAAACCTGTTCACTGGCGAAGGTCGCACAGCTGCCGAAGATAGCGTTTACCAACATACTCGAAGAATGTTTAACTGGCGCAAAACGGCTGACGTTATCCACAACGGCAAGATGACGCAATTCTTCCCTGCACCGCCTCAAAACATTTGGGTATATGGTCGTCACACTGACAACGAATTGGTTTTTGTTGTGCTTAACCCAAATTCAGAGCCTCGCACAATTGATATGAACTACTACAACGAGCTATTTGGAGGCTACTCCACTGGTGTTAACATTGTGAACGATAAGAAGTACACCCTAGGCGAGGAGCTTATAGTTGAACCTTTTGGTAGCGTTGCAATTCATTTTCGCAAATAATTAACAAAGCAACAAAAACAATCCCAAAATAGAGTAAATAATGGTTTTCAATAGATTAAAATTAAGTTGGTGGCTAATCCATATCTTTGCAATACTACACGCTGTTTCAGCATTCGTATTTAAGAAATGGATTGGCTATGACGAAATAGCTCTCACTTTTTTAACTATTGCTATGGCAGTCTATCTTAACCTCGTTTGGAAACGACCACTCTATGTTGGGCTTGTTTTTGCGGTGCTGGCAACTATAATCGGAGGATACACAGGCGGTATTGGAGCTGAACTTCTGTCCGAAAAGTTGGGAGTACTACAAAACTGTATAACAACCTTTGTTGTAACCGAAATTATTGGTATCGTAACACTATTAATGGTTCGACAAACAAGATATAAAATTGACAAAGTCGTCCCTAGAGAACCGCTAAAGAAACTTTACCTACCACACATTGCCCTACTCACTATTGCAATTGTACTATACAGACTCTGTAACGAGCTAGTATTTGGACCTACAACCTCAAGGATTGATATTGAATATTGGAGTTTTCTAGCAATAACACTAAACAATGTCCTACTGACAGTTGCTCTGATTTGGACAAATCTAATTGTTGCTTGGTGGTTTAGTCGCTCAGAGTGGCTGGAAACACGCCAGTTCCTACATATCTCGCTAAATCTCATCTACCTAGTCGGACTCTCAGCTCTATGCACAATACTAGTACACTTTAACCAATTGCTAGAATATGGATTCACTAACTCCATCTACAACAACAAAATAATGTCACTCTTTATGAGTTCATTATCAGTAAATACATTTATATTTTTTGCTAGCGCACTATTTGTGTATTACAAAAAACGTCATAGCGACGAGATAAATCGCCAGATTAATAGTCGAAACCAAGCAACATTTAAATACCACAAACTCAAAAACCAACTAAACCCCCACTTCTTGTTCAATAGCCTCAACGTGCTTGACTACCTAGTTCAAGTTGACCAAAACAAAGCTAGCGATTTTATTCACAAAATGGCACAAGTCTATCGATACCAACTTCAACACGAATGGAAAGAGAGTCTTCCCCTAAATGAGGAGCTACTCTTTGTGAACGCTTACTACGACCTATTAAAGGCACGATTCGACGACGCACTTATATTTGATATAGAGGGAAACGACGAGAATATGAAACAGTGCAGAATTATCCCTTGCGCTATTCAACTACTGCTCGAAAACGCAGCTAAACACAATTCAGCCACAAAAGAGTTGCCTCTCAAAGTAACAGTTAAACTCGAACCTAACTGGATAGTAGTAGAGAATAACCTACAACCCAAACACTCAACAAACCACAATTCTTTAGGTGTTGGACTTAACTCAATTAGAGAACAGTACCAACTGCTATTCAACAAAGAGGTTATTGTGATTAAAACAGAACAACTCTTCATAGTAAAATTACCAATAATTAACGCCTCATAGCGATGAAAATATTAATTGTCGAAGACGAAAAACCTGCTCGTGAAATAGTTAAATTTCTAGTAAGTAAGTATATAGAAAATGGCGAAATTATTGCCGAATGTAGCTCAATTGACGAAGCTGTTGAATTTCTAAAAAACAATAGTGTCGATCTGATTTTTCTCGATGTTGAACTATCGGATGGGATAAGTTTCGATATATTCAACGACATTAAAATAGATGTTCCAATAATTGTGACTACCGCTTACGACCAATATGCCATTCGAGCATTTAAGGTTGGCTCTGTCGATTATCTGTTAAAACCTATCGACCATAAGGAATTTAAACTTGCTGTTGAAAGAGCGCAAAAACAGATGAGCAGAAAAGACGGACTCCAGGTTGACTTTCAAGAGATTGCTAAGATACTCAAAGGTGGGCGAAACGCAAAAGAGCGTTTTACGGTCAAAATTGGGGACAAAATCAAAATTGTCGATGTTGGAGATATCGCCTACTTTTTCTCTGAAGATAAGTTTACTTTCATTGTTTCGCGACAAGGGCAACGCCATTTAATTGACCAAACACTCGATTACGTCGAACAGGTTGTTGACAATCGTCTATTTTTTAGGCTATCGCGCGGCTGCATTATACGACTAGAGTCTATCAGAAGTGTCGTCAAGTACTTTAACGGCAGATTGAAAGTCGATTTAACTCCCGACACAATTTTTCCAGACGGTGTTGTTGTTAGTCGGCAGCGTGTTCACTCGTTTATGGAGTGGTTAGAGGGTGAAAACAACTAAATAAGATAAACAAAGATAGAGTCATACTAAACGCTTAGTATGACTCTATCTTTGTTTGTTGTCGATGTTCTATTGAGATTTTCTACTCCTCGCTTGGATTAGACTCTGCTATCTCCTCACCCTCAATGGTGTAGAATATGGGGTAGCCAAGCCTTTTTTGTGTACCATATCTTGATAACTGAGCAGAGAGAACGGTGTAGTCGCGTCCATCAAACTCTTGAAATGCAGAAAAATCATACAATCTAAATGTCTCATCTGCCTCTTTTACAATAGAAAATCCCATACATACTCTACCCAGAACAACCCCAAAATCGTTTCGACGAGTTGTCCACTCCGATATTATGTAGGTCTCAATAGGGGTTCGTCCATCATTGAAGTACCGTTTCTTCAAGATATCTTCTACCGTCTTGGCTAATTCAGGCTTGTCTTTTCGAGCATTTAAACGACTAGGTAGAATCTCATCTGTGTTCTTTTGGCGCTCGCCCGTCACGTCCTCTATTACACTGTCAAATTTGTCGCTAACTTTATTAGTTAGTTTGTTAATCTTTTTAGAGAGTCCACCTAGTTGAGCGTAAGAATTAGATAGCATTGCAGTTGATACTATAATAATCATTAAGGTAAAAATTTTTTTCATAGTGCCACATTTTTATTATTTAACTATCGAATCACTACTTTATGCAGTATAGGCATAATATGGTATTTACTATAGAATCTTTATTGTGTTGTTCTGAAAAGTTGTTTTTGAAGGTCTCTTCTTCTGTATTTAATACCTTGCTTAGAGAATCAAACGAGTGTATCACAAATATATGAAAATATATCGGTTACACCAAATATAATATTCACATAGTCTGGATCTCGATTAGAGCTACAAAAAAAAGACTACCAGTTTACACTGATAGTCTTTTGGTGTAGCGGGGGAAGGACTCGAACCAACGACCTTCGGGTTATGAGCCCGACGAGCTACCAACTGCTCTACCCCGCTATATTGTGAGTGCAAAGGTAACAACTTTTAGCCAAACTGCAAATTATTATTTAAATTATTTTTACACCAACCACACAAAACACTATACACCAGAGATATAAAGCGATAAAAAAAGCAGAAAAGCGACAACGCCATTCTGCTTTATCAAAACAATAGCAATAGACACTACTTGGTATGAGAACGAACTTTGCCGACAACTTTCTGTCCTCGCTCCTTAGCTATGCGAGTTTGAGTAGGATACTCCAACTTCTCGAACTCTGCCACTGCAACTTTAATATCACCCAACAGCATATCTGCCATATCGCGACTAAAGCCCTGACGAACGACGATACGCATCACAACCGTAGAGGTTAGATTATCTGGCAGCGTGTAGGCTGGAACCATCCAACCGCTCTGCTGCAAACGAGCTTGAAGGTCATAGAGCGTCCATTTCGATTTTTTATCATACTTCTCGTCCAACGAAAAGATAAACAGCGGATTAACCACATCTTTCGAATAGTTTGCAAAAACTGGGATTTTAGCTATCTCGCTATGTAGGTACTCGGCAATATCCATCGAGTTTTGTTGAATATCTTTGTAGCCATCGAACCCTAAACGAATAAATTGGTAATACTGACCTATAATTTGAGCTGCTGGACGCGAGAAGTTAAGTCCCACTTGAGTAATATTGGCACCAAGATAGTTGACCGAGAATGCCATATCGCCTGGCAAATAGGTCTTATCTTTCCATACTACCCAACCAAGACCCGGATATACAAGTCCAAATTTATGACCTGAGGTACTAATAGACCAAACCCATTTTAGACGAAAATCCCACTTATAGTCAGGTTTGAGGAACGGAAGAATAAAACCACCCGAGGCTGCATCAACGTGAATAGCCATCTCGCTGTTATGTTTCTTATTGAACTCTTCGACCTCTCTATCTAACGCCTCGATATCGTCATTTAACCCAGTCCAAGTTACACCCATTATACCCACAACACATATTGTATTTTCATCACACATTGCAATTGCCTGTTTTGGGTCGAGAGTACGATGTTCGTCAGTTAGAGGCACTGTTCGCATCTCTATTTGCCATAATTGAGCAAATTTCTCCCATACAACTTGAAAACCTGACGAAATTACAAAATTTGGTTTATCGAACGGTTTTCCCTCTTTTTTACGTTTCTCTCTCCAACGCAACCAAGCTGCAACACCTCCCAACATACAAGCCTCAGACGAGCCAATTGCCGATGCTCCAGCCTTCCAGTCCGCTTTTTCAGGTGAGTTCCAAAGATTCGCAATAATATTTAGGCATCGACCAGACATCAAAGCTACTCGAGGATACTCGGTTTCGTCGATATAGTTAATATTGATGGCTTCGTTCATCAATTTTGTAGCGTAATCGTCCATATAGGTTGTAACGAACGTCGCAAGATTCAACTCTGGACGAGTTTGAGGAAAAGTCTCCTCTTTGACCATCTGGTAGGCAATCTTTGCCTTGGTTGGGTGTTGAGGGATAGTATCTACTGGTGCACTACTACGCATCGCCTCTGAACCAAAGATAGGTTTATCACAGCAACAACTCTCCTCTTTTTTAGTTTTCTTTTCCATTGTAATATAGTTTAAAAGATTAATAAGTGTTGTTTTTTCTATCCAAACCTCGTGCCACTACCATAGAAACTAATGGTATAATTATTGCTCAAAAACCGACATAAATCTTTTTACACGAACTATTCTTATGAAAAAACTAATATCGATAAGCAATACTTTAGTCATCATCGCTAGTTTTGCAATCCTGGCTGTTATGAGCATCGAGGTACTATCACCCCAAACTATAGCAAACCCCAAAACAATAATCCATTTTCACTTTACTGTCTGCATCATCTTCCTATTTGACTACTTCTCGCACCTAGCAGCAGCAGATAGAAAATGGAGATACGCACTTCGCAATATTCTATTTCTCATTGTTTCAATCCCATTTCTATCTATTATCGACTGGACACATATGCACGTAAGCAAGGAGTGGGAATTTATTATCCGATATATCCCCTTTATTAGAGCGATATACGGTTTTGCAATAGTTCTAGGTTATTTCACCTACTCAAAAGTGACAAACCTTTTCTACTCCTACGTCATTACTATTATCTCGACTGCCTATTTCTGTTCGCTTCTATTTTTTTCTGCCGAGAAAGGGGTAAATCCCGGAGTTAAGACCTTTTTCGACTCTCTTTGGTGGGCATTTATGGACTTAACTACTGTTGGAAGCGACATACAACCAGTAACGACCATAGGCCGCATTCTTGCCGTTGTTTTAGCAGCTCTTGGAATGATGCTTTTCCCTATCTTTACTGCCTACATCACTTCGCGCTTCGCTTCGATCTACAAAAAACAAGACAGTTAATCTCAATTACTCAATTTAGTCGTTGGTTTTGTTTATTAGTCCCGCAGAGAATGCATTCCTAAGGGACAACTAATTGGCATAAGGAGTAGGCAAAAATGCATCAAACGAGATTAGTTTTGGATAGGAATAACCTGTTTGGCGTTGCCAATAGGTACTCCAAGGCGCAGTACTAACCGATGGAAGAGTCCCAAAGGCAGTTGTATTTTGTCCTGTTACACTTCCTCCATTTGTATATGCTGTATTGAGCCAAAGAGAGTTATCAAGACTACCTCTTAGGTAATAGTTTGAAGAAAAACTATAGCTATTGACATAACCACCAAAAACAGGTCTAATCAACCCACCTTTGTTGGGCGCAACTGCCAGGAGTATGGAACGATTAACTGTACCATTATCAACATGACCTGCTATGCCACCAACACTATAATTGTATCCAGTACCATTGTACGCTATCTGAACCACAGGATTTCGGCGAGTATCGATAACCAAACAATCCTCGACCAGAGAGATGTTATATCCCACAACTCCACCAACCGCACCTGTCGAACCAACAACAAGCGATGTGGATTGAGTAGCACGAGAATCGACTACTGCACAATTACGAATTATAGCATAGTTAGTTCCAGCTATTCCGCCTACATTCCACGACCCATTTACAACACCATAATTAACACACTTTGAGATAACGCAAGTTCCATCATTGGCTCCCACATAACCTACAATACCGCCAGCATCGACCTTACCATCAATTTGTCCACGATTAACACAACCATCAACCAGCACTTTCGACGCCGGAGAGTAGATATGCCCCACAATACCTCCCGTATATCCTAAAGGGGTTGAGAGAGTATTCGTACAGATTATATTACCTGTATTGATACAGCCTGTAATATTTGAATTAGATAGAACGTGACCAACAATACCTCCAATACACCTATAAGGACTAGTTACTGTTCCACTATTGGTGCAAGAAGCTACATCAACAAACGACTCAATCACACCTACTATTCCTCCAATATTATTATCACTACCAGTTCCCACAACGTTACCACTATTAGAACAATTAACTATGAGCCCCTTAACTGCAGCCGAATACCCATTAACTGCTTTACCTACAATACCTCCGACTGAACCAACTGAAGTCACTGAGGCAGCATTTGTACACCCTTTAACATAGCTTGTCTTGCGTATATCACCCACTATACCACCTACTCCACTCACAGCATTCAATAACGACGCCACACTACAAGCAGCATCAGTCGAGCAGTTCTCTATAAACGAGTTATCATCGGCCATAATACCCACAATTCCACCTACATAAAACTGACCTGTCACTTTAACATTAGAAATCGAAACATTATAGAGGCTCGACACTCCTACACCTTCGCCTAACACGCCTCCAACTTGCTGCTCGCCTGTAATTGAACTATTGGTAAGTTTCAGATTACGAATCGACCCTTCGAAGGAGTGAAACAGTCCAAAATTACTCCCATTTCCACCATTGAGTACAAAATTAGTGACTACCCTATTCGCTCCATCATAAATACCATTAAATCGACCATTTACAGCAGGAGTTACAAAACTTGCCGCACCACCAATTTCAGTCACAGCCGAGAAATCAAGATCTCTATCTTGGCGATAATAGTAGTTTCTGGATTGAGCAACTGGCGTAATGTTAATTAATTGGCGTGGAGTTCGGACAATAAATGGAGAGGTTGCACTATTTGAAATCACAGAACTAGAATAGACACCACAAGCAAAGTTAGGATATATAAACATTCCACTCGAAACACCACCTAAACTAACTGACAAAGCATTGGCAACCTGACTCTCGGTTGCAATTACACTCTGTTTAACTCCATACAACACTGCTGCACAATCTTCAAACACTCCATCAACTACCACCCCTGCAACTGCAACCGCCGCTCTACTACCAAATGCTATATTTTGAGTAGCCAGATTGCCTGAAGTCAAACAACCGTAACCTGCCTCAATAATTGTTTTGGTATTGCTAAGCGTAGAACTAAGAGTTGGTTCAAAATAGAATCCATAACCACCATCACTGTATTTTTCGTAGTAAACAACCTCCCTTACACTACTATTTTTAACCGAAATCAGAACAGTTCCTCGCGAATTCTTACTAAACGCCCTTACATTGGAATATAGCACCAACGATCTGCCTATAACTTGGTTCACATTTAAGCTATAATCTCCATTTACAGCCACTCTAGTCGAAAGAGATTGAACTGACACAAAATCTTCAGCTCCAATGGCAGTTGGAGGAATGATGACCGAAACATTATCAGCAACAGCAGCTCTGCGCTTAATTGCAACATCTTTGGTAAGCGTTCCAATCACAAAACTTAACTTTGCATCACTTGCAGTCGAATAGATATTGAGTTTTATCGGAATTTTTTGTTGCGCTCCATTTAGGGTTACAAAAGTCCCAACAGTTGAGTCAGCACTCACTGTCATCACTCCGCTAATTGGAATCAGCTTAACTCCACTACCAGTCACTTTTACAGTTGCAGGAGTCGTCGCAGAGCTTGCATTATGCATAAGAGTAGTCGCTGTAACCCCACGAGCATCATTTGCAAATACAATGTATTCACTATTGCTAAAACCTATATACTTATCGCCTAGGCTCACAACATCTCGAGCATCGCCATCAACAACCTCAACCCCTACGGTCATACTCCCGCTACGATTTGCAGCTACATTAGCCAACGCCAACGAAGCACTGCTATACCCTGCGCTACTAACACTAGTTATCTCGACCTTATAGAAAACATTTCGTTGAATTTGAGCAATATCAACTCCATTACTTCCTATAAAATCTATCTTATAATACCCTACAACTCCATTAAAGGTTGCTTTAATTAGGAGTGCTGTCGAGTTTGCTGTAACATTGCTTTGCCAGAGATACACAACATCGCTCTGAACCCCGTCCGAAGATGCACCCTTAAACATTGCATCTAGATTACCTGCCGAGGCTGAATAATGCGCCTTTGCAATCGTTGTTGTCGGTGTACCACCCTCTAAAAAAAGCGAACGAACAGTGGCATTAACTACGCTGATTCCCGCCATCTTAAAGCTACTTTGAAGTGATGTAGCAACTGAAACAACAGCCTTCGATGTCACTCGTTTAATAGAGATAGAGATAATAGAACCTTTAACAATACCTGCACTAAGGTCAACCGAACCACTCATTGGATGATTAGTTGACAATTGACTAGTAATCCAACCCGAACCTGTTGAACTCTCCCAAGATTGGGTAAGGTAATTATTGCGAATCTGGGTTATCGTTGTTGTACCGACTGTCCAACCAACCGAAGTGTCAGAATTGGGATCACTCTGAACATTTACCAACGCATACACTGTTCGAGGTTCATTGGTTGTGGTCAATCCAGCGAAATAGTAGGCCTTACCTCCACTAATCGAAAAACTCGCCTTAACAGGTTTATCGGTAAGTACCCCCAAGGAGTTAACAGCAAAGAAATATACCTTGCCGTTGTCGATTGAATTCTCCGCCAACGTTCCGTCGCTACGCGTCCCCATAACATCAGAGTCGAGCATCGAGAACTCAAATGCTATACCGTCATTAACGACAATTTCATCATCTACACTATCTAAAAGCAGACTCTTTTGGCACCCAACAAAAAGTAATGCAGCCACCAATAAAGTGGAAAAATATAACTTGTATCGTTTCATACTACTAAAGAATTAAGAATGGTAATTGCAGGTGGCTAATTATATCCACTTAAAATTAACCTCTAACCATTTACCATTATTTTAAAGTGATTTTGAGTCGCCGTTGTTGAGTTCCAGACTTCAACTTTATGATATAAACACCAAGCGAAGCGCTACTCTTAACCGTAAAGTTCAACTTTGCATAACCTTGAGTAAGAGCGACTGGCGATGTTGGATAGACAGAGAAAATCGTTGAAAGAGTTTGCGACACAAGTGCAACTCCACTAGCATTATAGAGCTGATTATCCAGATAAACATTTGGTTGATTACTCCAAACATTTAGCGACAGCTGCCCTCCTAAAGACAATGTAGTGTCGGTAACACTAGCATTAAACACCACAAAAGGATTCACAAACTCACCCTTTAGGCTCACATCGTCCCAAGGTTGTGCATCTACAATAATTGTATTTAGATTTTTATCGCCGAGCGAACGAATATGCGCCGAGATATCGTAAGTCACATTTCTGGTGACACTTAGTTCAGTCAAAGAAAGGCTCTCAAATGTTCTTGAACCCGAATAATAGTTCTGAACACCATCTCCTATATTAATAACGTAGGACGTTGGTTGCCAAGCGCTCACATCTGCCACTCTATCGTTCCAGACAGTAGCAGCACCCAAATAATAAGCTCCGTAAATCTGCAAAAAAGTCGCCATACCTCTATATGCCATTTTATTCTCAGGAATATAGAATACAATCGGGTTATCTGAACCTGCCGAAACAAAACCGTTACCATTATAAGTCAACCAACTCTGCGCAATCGAGGGAGCGCACTTTACTCCGAATGTGTAATAAAAATCGTCATTATTATTGCTATTATAGGTTACTGCGCCAATTTTGGGGCGTTTGGGTTGACACAACACCCTGATACTATCAATTTTTAACGGAGCATATATCTCATCTGTTCCATAAACACAATTAAGATACAACCTCACCCTGGCATTAATTCTCTCCACAGGCACAGCTACACTTCTCGAAACATTACGATTGATTGGCACAACACTAGAAGTAAACCCATACATAGCAAATGGTGAGGTTGGCACTCTGTTTGGCGACCAGTTAAAAGTCTTGTTCTCTACATCAGCCACTGTCGCAACCGAAGACAAAGCCCAAGAATCATCTTCGTTTGCAACCACATAAAACTTAACATAACCTATCGGAATAAGCATTTTATAGACTCCACTAAGCTCTGTACCTTGGTAAAGTTTATTCAAATAGAGTACAGGGTTATTTCCACTTGCACCGACAGCGAAAACAATAATTCGTAGCTTATCAACCCTATCCTCCGAACTACCCCCCACAACCAATGATTTAGATCATGTCACACTAATCTCCACACCCCCTCCACCACCCTCCTACCCCCCTTAACCCTTCACTTATCTGTGACAACATCCAACCC
>CAMTOL010000008.1 GCA_947074135.1 uncultured Rikenellaceae bacterium | reverse complement strand
AATGGTATTTGTTGATTGTTCCTGTTGTTCGCGTGGGTAGTGGGCTTGGTGAGCCGTAGATTATGGTACCTCGGGGGTTTTGGAAAACCGTAGGTTCGGCACATAAATCAATATCAGCCTGTGTGAAAGCCGATTCTATTGGAACTTTCGTCACAGAGATTGATGTTTGGCTAACCTCTGATGGCGAATTGGTGGTCAACCACGATAAAGTATTCAAAGGAACAAAGATTGATATGGAGCTCTCCTCAATATCTGAAATTACCTCGATTATACTGCCCAACGGAACTGAAACGTTGCCAACGCTCGATGCCTACCTCAAAGTTGTTGCAAAACATCCAAATACTCGCCTGGTGCTAGAGCTTAAACCCCACTCAAAGTTTTTGAGCGAAGATACAGCTGCTGCTAAAATCTCTAAAATGCTTAAAAAGTACAATGTTGAAAAACAGACAGATATTATCTCATTCTCGATTAATGCCTGTTTGTCGATTAAAAAAGAGATGCCAGATATAAAAGTACATTATCTTGATGGAGATTTATCGCCTCGTAAAATTAAGTCACTAGGTTTTGACGGCATTGATTATCATATGAGTGTTTATCGCCAAAACCCACACTGGGTCAAAGAGGCGCAAGAGCTAGGGTTGGAAGTCAATGTTTGGACGGTAAATAGTGTTGAAGATATGCGTTATTTTGTAGATTTAGGAGTTGACTACATCACAACCGACCAACCACTCGAACTTCAACAGATTATACTTGATATAAATAAAAACTAGTGTTATTTTTACTGCCGTAATTGAAGTAATATGACAATGTTTAAACAACTAAGACCATATATTCTAATTCTAGTTCTGCTGCTCTATGTTACTGGAGCTACTCTTGATTGTATCTTTGATTTTAGCTTTGTAAAGGTGCTCTTTTATATGGTTGTATTTTCGATACCGCTCGTGCCTGTCTTTGCCTTTATGTCCGACATCGCTTTGAACTATACATCGATAGTTTTTTCGTTATACTCTCTATATTATATTATTGTTTTTTCTCTCTTTCCTGACATTACCTCACTTTTAGAAATAGGCAGCTCTATTCCTCTATCTCTAATTGTTTTAAGAGTTGTAACAATTGCTCTAATCGTCTTTCCTCCGATATATCTTACAAAACAAGCGACCACCTATCTTTTTAGAAAAGGCGGTCTGAGATGTTTAATGATGACTCTTTTTGTTATTGCAATGTTGTGTCTGTTGATTCTGCGTTTGCCTCTCTTAGTAACATTACCTATTATTGGAATAAGCATACTAGTTTCTTTGTTCCCTATTACGGCGACTCCACCACTCAAAGATTAATTGGCTCTCTTCTTTTTCGAGGTCATCATAACAAGTATAACTCCAACTATTGCCGAAGCTATCGAAGCAAGAAGAATAGCAATCTTGCCTAGATTGACAAGGTGTGAACTCATATCTCCAAAGGCGAGGGTGTCAACAAAGATGGACATAGTAAAGCCAATACCGCCGAAGCAAGATATGGCAAGTAGTTGTCCCCATTTTACATTTTCGAATGGAGCTGCTATTTTGAGTTTAATGGCTATCCAACTAAATAAGAAAATTCCGAGCGGTTTGCCGATAACTAAACCTGCAAAAATCCCTGCTCCAAGCATACCAACCTCTTGGGCATACTCCATAACTTCGGCACTGTTAAAATTGATTATAACTCCAGCATTGGCAAGTGCAAAGATGGGGATAACGAGATAGGTGACGTAAGGGGCAAGTGTACTTTCTAGTCGTTGGCTCATAGCTTCAGAACCGTGCGATAGCTTCCACATACGCCTCAAATCCTCATTGTAGTACTCCTCGTTAATCGTTTTGGGTAGATCTTGATTTTGTTCTAGTTCCACTACGTGATCTCTAATATGGTTGGATTGTCTAATGAAATTTTTGCGGTTATAGCGAGGTTCCATTGGGATAAGCATAGCCATTACAACTCCAGATAGTGTGGCGTGAACGCCTGAATAGTAAAATAGTGACCAAATAATGATTGCAGGTACAATGTAAAAAAACATTCTTCGCTCATTCATTCGATTCATTATAAAGACCACAACCATCAACCCAAAAGCGATAAACAAACACAACCAGTTGATGCTGCCACCATAAAAGAGTGCAATTACGATTATAGCTCCTAAGTCGTCAACGATTGCTAGTGCGGTTAGAAATATCTTGAGCGATATTGGAACTCGGCTGCCCATCAACGACATAATACCAATTGCAAAGGCGATGTCTGTTGCCATTGGTATTCCCCAACCTCCCTCGACAGCAGTTCCGTAGTTGAGGCTAAAGTAGATTAGTGCAGGGATTATCATACCGCCAACCGCAGCTACTATTGGAAGAATGGACTTGCTAAACGAACTCAACTGTCCGTGGACAATCTCTCGCTTGATTTCTAACCCTACACTGAAGAAAAAGATTACCATCAATCCATCGTTTATAAACTTTTCGACGGTCATATTGTGGGGGAATACCCAATCTACATTGCCATCTTTAGAGTGAATTGTAATCGAAAGATCGGTTTCTAGAATTGAGTGGTAAAGCTCCGAACTCCACTCCATATTGGCAAGTAGCATTGCTACAATAACGCAAATAAAGAGAATAATACCGCCTATCCAAGGTTTGTTAAAGAAAAAGTGAGCTCGTTCATTAAAATTGTAACTCTTGCGAGTCCATGAGTAGTGTGAAAATGGTTTAGACATATCAATTCAACAGTTTTTTGTTATTTTGACTTGTTTAGTTCAGTAATTATAGACAAAAGTCAAAGTGTTGTTTAGCTAAGTTGCCATAAAACAGATTGGAACGGCGTGTGAGTTAATTCGTTAAGATACTTTTAAACGTAAGATACGTAACTCAACTTTCGTCGAAAGAATTTGTGCGGCAAATGTACATCTTTTTTATTTTCTAAAAAAATATATATTTCGTGTTGTTCAAATCTATATACTTTATCTCTCATTTTGAATATTTATAAATAATTGCTAATTTTATGTCGTAATTCTCTCTCTCTCTTGAGAAGCAAAAAGTGTACGTTTAATAAATAATAATAAATATCTATGATGAAAAAAATTCTACTATTTGCTCTTTTTGTGTCATTTAGCTGGTCTGCTGTTGCGCAAAATATTAATGTCAAAGTCGAAAATCCCGATAGTTGGGAGGTTTTGCCACCTCAAAAACACAAAATCGAGGTCACTGTTGTTAACAAAGATAACAAACCTTTTGGTGGTGATGTTCGATTTACGGTGATGACCGATAAGAATAAATATTTGTCGCAGCAGAGCAAGACTGTAAATGTAAAGGCTGGAGATTCAATCGAAATTAGTTTTGTTCCTCAGCTGCCAGAAGCCGGTTTCTATCGTTGTAGAGTAGAGTGTGATGGTAGTTTTAAGGTATTCAATATCGCTTTGGATCCTCTAAAGGTTATCTCGAAGAGCGATGCACAACCAGATTTTGATGCTTTCTGGGAGCGTGCACTCGCTGAACTGAAGAGCGTTGAACCAGATTACCAATTGACTAAAATGCCTGAGTCTAACTCTAAAAAAGATTTCTATTTGGTTAAGATGAAGTCGTTGGGAGGGGTCGAGATTTCGGGATATTATGCTGTGCCCGTTAAGAAGGGTAAATATCCAGTTCTCATTTCCTATATGGGTTATGGTTCTAAACCTTGGATGCCTTCGGTTGACGGTATTGAGGGTGTTGCAGAGTTTGTGCTTTCGGTTCGTGGTCAGGCTCTTAACGAGCCTATAAACACTTATGGCGATTGGATTCAATATAAACTCGATGATATCGATAATTATTACTATCGTGGTGCATTTATGGATGTTGTTCGTGCTATTGACTTTGTTTGTTCACGCGAGGAGATTGATGTTACTCGAATTTTGGCGCAAGGCGGTAGTCAAGGTGGTGCATTCACCTTTGCGGCTTGTGCTTTGGATAACCGTATTGCGGCTGCAGCTCCCGATGTTCCTTTTTTGTCGGACTATTCCGACTATTTCGAGGTTGCGCTTTGGCCTAATTCAACAGTGAGATATAAACAGAAAGAGTTAGGACTATCTAACGAGGAGATGTTCCGCAATTTGTCGTACTTTGACATCAAGAATCTAGCACCGAGAATTACCTGCCCAATTTATATGGCTTATGGTCTTCAAGATGATGTTTGCCCACCTCATATTAACTTTGCAGCCTATAATAATATCACTTCGCCTAAGAAGTATATTACCTATCCAACAGCAGGTCACTATGTAGGTGACGGTTGGTGGGACAAAAAGTTAGAGTTCTTTGCCGACTATTTTGCACCACAAACAAAGAGTAAGAAGAGATAGGTAATTACCTTAAAAAGAGTAGCGAAAGTTCTAAGTGATTATTATAGAACTTTCGCTATTTTTTTGCACAGTTTCTAATGTGCATAGTATGTCGAAATCTACTTTTTGGTTTTAGAACTGTAGTGTTCAACACATAGTTTGAGAATATTGGTGCGATGAAATGACCCATTTATGTACTTCTCAGCAATATTCGTGTAATCGGGGCTGTATTTCTTTGCAATCAACCATAATGCATCTTTTCGCTCCTGTTCTGGTAAGTTGCTCTCTATCGTGCCAAATAGTACTACACTCTGATAGTGAGTTGTAAACTTTTCTGCAATTACCTTTGTCGTTCCAACTATGGTAAACGTAACTCGGTTGTCTAGTTCAAGATTCTCTAGTTTGTGTCCTTGAGGCGCACAGTGAAAATAGATATCTCCGTTCTGAGCAACAGCATAATTTAGTGGAATGCCATAACCTCCTCCATCTGCGTTGACCATCGACAACACTCCGTACTCTCCATTTGCTATAACACTTTGAGCCGATAGATCATCTAACACTCTGTCTTGTCTTCTTATTTCTCTCATTCTTGGTTTGTTAACAGTGAGTATGGTTGTTAATAATAGAGTGTTGATTAAGTTTCTTTTAGATACGATTCTTTAGAAATACAAATCCGATTCAACTTATCGTTATACTCTTTTGCTTTAAGTAGCGTGTTGCAACTGAGACTTTGTTGTGTTAGTCGATAGTTGAGTCAAGCAGTTATTTGGTACGATCGGGTCCTGTGCGATTAATCATCTCGCCCAAGAAACCAGCTATAAAGAGCTGAACACCAATAATAATAGCAGTCAATGCTAAGTAGAATAACGGTTGGTCGGTCACTGCTCTGTAAACCTCTCCAGCACCTTGAAGCAACAGTTTATCAATGATTAGATAGAGTGCTATTATGCCACCAGTTAGGAACATCAACGAACCGATGCCACCAAAGATATACATTGGACGACGACCAAATTTAGTCATAAACGTAACTGTGATTAGGTCAATATAACCCTTTATCATACGCTCCCAACCAAATTTCGAAACGCCATATTTGCGAGGGTAGTGTTCTACGACTTTCTCTGCAATGCGTTTAAAACCAGCTCTTTTGGCAAGTATTGGGATATAGCGGTGCATTTCGCCATAAACCTCTATGCTTTTTACAACCTTGCTGCGATAGGCTTTTAGTCCGCAGTTAAAATCGTGCAGTTTGATGCCGCTCACAACTCGTGCCGTAAAGTTGAAGAACTTACTAGGAAGTGTTTTGCCTAATGGGTCTTTGCGTTTTCCTTTCCAACCGCTCACTAGGTCGTATTTGTCTTCGGTAATCATACGGTAGAGCTCTGGAATCTCATCAGGAGAGTCTTGCAGGTCGGCGTCCATAGTGATTACCACATTGCCACGAGTTAGCTCAAAACCAACGTATAGAGCAGCCGATTTTCCATAGTTTCGTCTAAATTGCACTGCACGAATCGTTGGATACTGTTTTTTTAGCTTCTCGATAACCTCCCACGACTCATCTGTCGAGCCATCGTCAACAAAGATTAGCTCATAAGTGAGTTTGTTTGCGTTGCACACTCTATCAATCCACGAAGTTAGTTCGGGGAGCGACTCAGCCTCGTTGTACGAAGGTATGACAAGCGAAATATTCATCAAAAAGAGTTGTTGTTTTATTCAATTTCTGTTGTTTTTGGAGCACGTTTGATTATTGCTGAGCTAAACAATCCAATAATTCCACCCCATATACCCATTGAGAATATTGACATAATGAGCAGTCCCCAAATATTGTACATAAATTGAGTCACTGTTTGCGCCATCTCTATCATTTCGTCTGTCGCATCAGGAGCGTTATTCAGAAATTCTGTTTCTACTACGTCGAGTGCTTCATTTATGGCATTTGTGTTCAGATAACTATAAAAAACCCACATCAATATAGCATAAATTACGCCAGAAAGAAGTGCGCTAAGAATTGCAAAACCAAAACTACTTCCATAAGTGAAACCGTTTATACCCTCTGGGTCTTTAATTTCGCGAGCTTTGTTTCCGAAAAATATAATTAAGAAGAGCATAACTGCTGCAGTATAGAAGAAGTTAATCCACGTCCAACCAGGAACATCTTTGGGTGAAACATTGAAAATCCAAAGTAGATAGCTAGGTAGTGCAACGGCAGCTCCAATTGTGAGTGCGCAGGTTAACATATTGTTAAAGTAGAGTTTTTTCTCCATAGTTTTAAAGATCTATTATTTGTGAAACGATAATAATTTTCGACAACACTTAATTTTTAATTCAATAATTAAGTGTTGCGATGCCTTGACGTACGATTTCGGGTTCGCCGCCAGTGGTGCAATCAACAATAGTCGAGGGGTGGTTGGTGCCAATGCCTCCGTCAACCACAAAGTCAACAGTAGGGTAGTTCTCCTCAATTAACGACGGGTCGGTAAAGTACTCTACCTCCGAGTCGTTATTGTGATCAACCGAGGTTGTTACAATTGGCGCACCAAGCTCTCTAATAATTGCCAGAGCAATAGGGTTGTCAGGAACACGAATACCGATAGTTGTTCTACCCTCAAGCACTTTTTCAGGTGCTTTGCGCGATGCCGGAAGTATGAAAGTGAAAGCCCCAGGTAGGTTTCTACGAATGGTGCGAAAGGTGATGTCATCGACCTTAGCATAGGTTGCAATAGCAGTCAAGTCGGCGCACGCAATCGACATTGTATCTGCCGATTTACCACGTTTAATACTTTGTAGCTTCTCTATTGCTTTGGGACACTTAATCGAGCAACCTAGTGCGTAAACGGTGTCGGTTGGGTAAACAATAACAGCTCCTGCTGCCAATTTTTTAGCAACTTCTCGAACACTTCTCTCGTTGGTGTTGTCGTTATAGAGTTTAATAATCATAGCTTTTTGTTACAAAACAAAATAGTAACGTACAAAATTATAAATAATTTGTAATAATTGGTTGTTTATTCAATGTTTTTTTAGTGTCAACCTCAATAGTCGATTACAAAAGAGGCGCAGTTTATGTAACTGCACCTCTTAATTGGTTATTTCTAAAACGTTATAATTGTTTTAAGAGAAATATGATCGGAGTCTATCAAAAATATTTTTACTACCCGACTTGCTCTTTGGTTTGAAGTTAGTGGAATTTCGTAGTTTCTCGAGTGCAGTCTTCTCTTCTGCCGATACTGACGAAGGAATATAGATGTCGATGACAACCAATAAATCTCCCACTCCATATCCATTTACATCAGGTACTCCTTTGCCTTTGAGCCTTAATACACGACCAGCCTCGGTTCCTGCCGAAACCTTAATTTTTGCACGTCCTCCAACAGTAGGAATCTCGACTTCGCAACCAAGCACAGCGTCAACAATGCTAATATTAAGGTTATAGAGTAGGTCGTTGCCATCTCTGATTAGTTCTTTGTCGGCAACTTCGTCAATTACGACAATTAAATCGCCATTCATACCGCCATTACGTGCCGCATTGCCTTTACCTGCAACCGAGAGCTGCATACCTGCCGCCACACCAGCTGGAATTTTAATTTCTACAACCTCTTCGCCGCGAACAACTCCATTACCGTTACACTTGGTACATTTAGCGGTGATTGTTTTACCTTTGCCCTCACAAGTAGGGCAGACAGTTTGAGCAGTTTGGCGACCAAAGATTGTATTTACTTCGCGAATTACAGAGCCGTTTCCGTTACACGTAGTACAGGTTGAGTAGCTATTGGCATCTTTGGCACCACTACCGCCGCACTGGTCGCAGGCTATGTTTTTACTGATTTTTAGTTTCTTGGTAACGCCTTTTACTACCTCTTCGAGTGTAAGTGTTACTTTAACTCTTAGGTCGCTACCTCTATTTGTTGACCGGCGACCTCCGCCACCGCTAAATCCTCCACCGAAGCCACCGCCAAAGTGACCACCAAAGATATTACCAAAGCGTTCGAAAATATCATCCATAGAGAAGCCACCGTCGAAGCCACCACCACCGAATCCGCCATATCCTCCGCCCGATGCGCTACTAGCGTTAGCAGCGTGTCCAAATTGGTCGTAACGTGCTTTTTTATCTGGATTTGATAGTACATCGTAAGCTTCGGCAGCCTCTTTGAACTTATCTTCAGCCTCTTTGTCACCCGGATTTTTGTCGGGGTGGAATTTGATAGCTGCTTTGCGGTATGCTTTTTTTATTTCGTCTTCTGAGGCTGATTTTGTGACTCCTAGTACCTCGTAATAGTCCCTTTTACTCACTTTGTGATAATTATGAATTATAAATTATGAATTGTTATTGATATACTACAACTTTTGCAAAACGCAATACTTTGTCTTTTAGCATATAGCCTTTTTCGGCAACGTCCATTATAATACCTTTTTGGTCGTCGGTTGGGGCAGGCATTTTGGCAATAGCTTCGGCAAAATCTACGTCAAATGGTTTGTCGATTAACTCCATTTCTTCGACTCCTTTGCTGCGTAGCGAGGTCATAAACTTATTGTACATCAGCTCAACACCAGCTTTAGTGTTTTCGTCTGTGATGTGTTGTAGTGCTCTATCGAAGTCATCGGCAGTTGAGAGCATAGATTTTAGCACGTCTGCTCCGCCATTTTCGACTAGTTCCATTTTTTCTTTTAGGGTACGTTTTCTGAAATTGTCAAATTCGGCTGACAAACGGGCATATTTATCCTGCCACTCTTGCACAGCTTGAGCGTTGTTTTCTGTCATTTTGTCAGAGGCTGACGGTTCGTCGAAGCTTTCGTCTGTTTCGTTTGGGGTTTGGTTTTCGTTGTTTTGGGTGTTTTGTGCTTCGTCGAAATTGGTGTTATTTTCTTGATTATCAGTTTGGTGTTGATGTTTTTCTTTCTTGCTCATAGTAGTATTATACATTAATTTTGGTTTATAACTCCGCAAAATGCGTACCAATAGTTATTAGAGTTTATACCCAGAATCTTCTATTCTTTTGCGCCAAAACTCAACCGTTGCCGCCGTTTTATTCCAACCGTGAGCACTCATAACATCATCAGGGCAGTGTGTAGGTGTCATATCGCCGCAAAAATGCGCTGCTTCACTCGCACTAGGTTTGCTTAGTTTTGCGCAAAACGACCAATAAACGTCCTCGTTCAAACGCCCCTCGGACGCTCGTTTCGATAGTTTTTTGCGGTTTTTGCAATGCTCCATAAACGCTGATATCTTTCGCAACGACAACCCTCCATTGCCAACCTCTCCATATCGGAAGTAGTCGGTGTGATAAATCCTTAGGGTGCGCAAAATCGCCCCAATAAAATGTCCGAAAATAGTAAAACCACTCAATTCGAAGTGCCAAGGTGCGCCTATATAGTCATAGCCACGCTCCAACCACTCAGTTAACCTATCCTCGAACACAAAGCAATCCGCCTGATAAATAAGCATATAGTTATAGTCGGCAAAAAGTTCGTAAAACTCACTGCTAAGAAGCATTTTGTTGTACGAAGCGATGCTGTTCATCATTTCGGGTTTTACTTGTAGGGTTTTCAGGGCAGGGTAGCACTCCACGAGTTGAGAAAAGTCGCTACCTGTGGGGCATACAACTACAATATCATACCTCTCGCCCCAAACTCCAACGCACCTATCAATAGCGATTAGTTCGCTCTCCCTAAGGGTCGATCTATGCAGCGGTACAACTATAACACACTCGTTTCTCATCGTTTAAAACTCCCAGCCGTTGGCTTCCAAAAATTTGTAGTCAGTCATATCTAACTGCACTGGTACAATAGTTACATAACCATTTTTTAGGCAATGCTCGTCGCTCTGATGAGCCTCCGGCTCGGCATTATAGAAACGACCACTCATCCAGTAGTACTCCTGACCTCGTGGATTGCTGTTCTTCATAAAATCCTCGCGCCAAACACCAACAGTCTGACGTGCAAACTTTATCCCCTCTATCTTCTCTAAAGGTAGATGCGGAACATTGACGTTCCAACACAAAGTTGGAGTCAAACTAGGCAACGAAATAGCCTTTGCTATAATTTGACGTGCAAAATGAATTGTCGGAGCAAGGTCAGCACTCTGGTCGTGAGTCGTTAGCGAAAAACCAATCGAAGGAATGCCATAAAAAGCCCCCTCCGTTGCTGCACCCATTGTGCCACTGTAAATCACCGAAATATTGGAGTTGCTACCGTGGTTTACGCCCGAAAGTATCAAATCGGGTAGTGAGTGCTTGATTAATTCGTCGAGTGCTATTTTTATGCAGTCAACAGGCGAACCGTTTGTAGCATACATTGTTAGTTGTTTGCCGTCGTCGAACTTTTGGTCGCACACCTTATCGACAAATAAGGGTGAATGCATTGTGATTGAATGCGACATTCCCGAAAAACACTTGTTCGGCGCAACTACTACCACTTCGTCGGCAAATTCGAGTGCTAAATCGGTTAATGCTCTGATGCCTGGAGCATCGATTCCATCGTCATTTGAAATAAGTATCTTCATTATATTGTTATTTGTTTGTTTTCTTTGATATTGTTAATCTTACAATTGCTTCGCAATTGCGCTTGAGATGATTTGAATTTGCATTAGCTTTTGGGGTGGGTCGGAAAATTCCTTGCGGAATTTTTCTTTTGGGTCTTTCGACCCACCCCCAGATTTTGTGTCATTACTCGTACCAGCTACTCGTCGCAGCTTTTTGAAAAAAGCTGCACCAAAAACTTTTATGCATTTGTTCTAAAGTTGTCCAAAAACTTTTGCCGAAAACGCAGTTTTCGATGACTCTGGTATTGTAAATTGTTAGCTGTGGTGGTACGGTTGCCCTGCAAGTATCGTATGTGCCCTGTAAAGCTGTTCAACGAAAATCAATCGAACCATCTGGTGCGAAAATGTCATAGGCGAAAGACTCAACTTCTCATTTGCCCTACCATAAACCGCCTCCGAAAAACCATAAGCCCCTCCAATTACAAAAACTAGTCGCTTAACGCCTCTATTCATAATGCCCTGCAACCACTCAGCGCTCTGTTCGCTAGTTCGAAGTTTTCCCTTTTCGTCGAGCAAAACTACGTGGTCGGAGGTGGCGAGTTTACTAAGTATCAAATCGCCTTCGGTAGTCTTAATCTGCTCAGTCGAAAGGTTTTTGGCGTTCTTCAACTCCGCAATTACATCAATACTAAACTTTGTGTAGTGCGACAGCCTCTTGACATACTCAACAATTACAGGTGTCAAATATTTTGTAGAAGTCCGAACGAAAAATATCAATTCTAAATTCATTTATTTGAAATAGATTTATAAGTCAGCGAGTATGCAGGACTCGTCAAAAGGTTTGGAGGGGCGTTTCCCAAAAAGTTCCGATGGTGGGCAGTATGAAAATGGTTGAGTAGAGTAATAACGTAAAATCTAAATCCCAAAGCGCAAATCCGAAGGATTTGTAAGACTGCGAAGCGGCTATAATCCTACAAGACATTAACTTCCAACGAAATAGTAATGCCAAATTTCTGTTCCACGTCTGCAACAATCCTCCCGGCAAGTTCCAAAATATCGCTCGACGTCGCTCCACCATAGTTTACAAGCACCAACGCCTGTTTTGTGTGAACGCCAACCGAACCATCTCTGTACCCTTTCCAACCGGCTGTGTCGATAAGCCAACCTGCAGGAACTTTTATCGTGGTGCTATCGACTGGATAGGAGGGAATGTTAGGGTACTGTAGTTTCAACGCTTCGAACTGCTCAATTAAAATCCCTGGATTCTTGAAAAAGCTACCAGCATTGCCCAACTCTTTGGGCTCGGGTAGTTTGCTCTTTCTTATGGCTGTTACTGCCTCTCTGATATTGCGTAGCGTAATGCCACCCTCCATACTCTCGACCATTGTTCTAAGGTCGCTATAATCTAGTTTGGCTCTGTTAGGGTCGAAATCAGGATTAAGTCTAAAAGCTACTCTTGTGATAACGGCTCTACCTCGAAGCGACTGCTTGAAGATAGATTCACGATAGCCAAACTCGCACGCTTGGTTTGAAATTTGTTTGAACTCCATTGTTTGAGTGTCAAGGTACTCTACCCACTCGATAGTGTTGGCTGCTTCTGCTCCATATGCCCCAATATTCTGAACTGGCGAAGCACCAACCGAACCAGGGATATAGGAGAGGTTTTCAAGCCCTGACAACCCTCGCTCAACACACCACTCGACAAAAGTGTCCCACTCAACTCCAGCCTCGGCTATAACTAAGTTGTCGGTCATTGAAATCTGGTTCGAGATAGGATGAATAATTACTCCTTTAAAGCAACCAGTGAAGATAATGTTGCACCCACCACCAAGTACAAAAAAAGGTAGCTCTTTGGCTTTACACTCTTTGATTATCTCTATCAGCTCATTATTATTACTGTATGAAGCAAATAGAGGTGTGTTAACTTCCAGTGAAAATGAATTGTAAGGAAGTAATGATACGTTTTGATTGAACAAACTCATAAAAATCTTTTGTTTTGCTCAACAAAAATACATAACTTTACCTTTCGAAAAAAATTTATATCAATGAAATTTTCTGCAAATGAGCTTAAAGAGCTCCAAAATAGAGGTGTTAGCATTGAAAAAGTAGAGCAACAACTTGATAATTTTCATAAAGGTTTTCCATATCTTCCAATTGCAAAAGCTGCAGTAGTGGGAAATGGTATTTTGCGTTTAGAGAGTGAACAAGCTGACGAACTATCATTAAAGTGGGATGCAACACTCTCTAACAAAGGGCTTACGATTGAAAAGTTTGTCCCAGCATCTGGCGCGGCTACCCGTATGTTTAAAGACTATTTTGAGTATGCTGATAATGATAAGATGTCGGAGGCTGTCGAAAAAGCACTGGAGAATATCACAAAATTTGCTTTCTACGACCAATTAGTTGAACTTGGAGTCGATGTTAATACACCAAAGGCGACTATTGATGCAATAATTAGAGATGGACTCAACTACGGAAGCAAACCAAAAGCTTTGATAAAGTTTCATAAATATTCGACTGGTAGTCGCACTGCTTGTGAAGAACATTTGGTTGAAGGTGCGCTCTATGGAGTCTCAAATGATGGAAAAGTAAAGATTCACTTTACTGTTTCGCCAGAGCATAAAGCAGGATTCGAAGAGGTTATTGCTTCGAATCTGAGTAAATATGAGAGTAGATATGGAGTAGTTTACGATATTACATACTCTGAACAAAAAAGTTCGACAGATACTATTGCTGTTGATATGAACAATGAACCATTTAAAACTAGTGATGGTAAATTGTTGTTCCGCCCAGCAGGACACGGAGCATTAATAGAGAATCTAAATGATATTTATGCTGATGTTGTTTTTGTTAAAACCGTCGATAATGTTGTAACAGACCAACGCAAGTCGGATACCGTACTATACAAAAAAGCGTTAGCCTCGCTAGCTCTTAATCTTCAATCAAGAATCTTTAGCTATTTGCGAGCAGCTGATCAAGGTTCTATCGATATTAAAGAGGCTTGTGAGTTTATCGAGCTTAACTTGGGATATCGTTTTGCTAATGGTGTTTGCACTCTCGAAGAGTTGCTCAGTGTGCTTAATCGCCCAATTAGGGTTTGTGGTATGGTTCGCAATGAGGGAGAGCCTGGTGGTGGTCCTTTTTGGGTTAAAGAGCCTAATGGAGCTATGTCAGTGCAAATTGCCGAAAGTTCGCAAATTGCCCCAGAACAAAAATCGTTGATGAGCGATGCTACTCACTTTAATCCAGTCGATATTATTTGTCTGCCTAAAGATTATAAAGGTAAGAAATTTGATTTAACAACTTTTGTTGATTATTCGACAGGATTTATTTCTCAGAAGAGTTTTGCAGGTAGTGAGCTTAAAGCGCAAGAGCTTCCAGGGTTGTGGAATGGAGCTATGGCAAACTGGAACACGCTTTTTGTAGAGGTGCCAATTACTACTTTTGCACCAGTGAAGGTTTTGACCGACCTTCTAAGAATTGATCATCAATAATTATCGTTGCAATAATAATTTAATAAGATATAATAGAAATGGAAAACAAACTCGAACAATTGACCCAGAAACTTCGTGCAGAGGGGTTAGAACGTGGTCGTACAGAAGCCGAAGCTATGGTGGCAGAGGCAAACGCTAATGCAGAGAGGATAGTTAAAGAGGCTAAACAAAAGGCAGAGAAGATTATTGCCGATGCTAATGCAGCAGCTCAAGAGTTGACAAAAAATACTGCCAATGATGTTCGTATGGCTTCGCTTCAAACTATTAGTACGCTTCGTTCTCAAATCGAGGATATGGTTGTTGCTTCGGTTGTAGAGCCTAAGGTTAGCGATAGTTGGGCAAATGGCGATTTTGTGAAGTCGTTGATTGTTGAGGCTGTTAAGAGTTGGAATTCGACTTCAGACACTGGTGTTGAGGTTGTTGTTCCTGACTATATGGTCGAAGATGTGAGGGGTGTTATTGCGCAACAGTTCCAAGGCGGAGTTGATGTGATTTTTGATGGTAAGGTTAGAGTTCCTTTCCGTATTGCACCTCGCGAAGGTGGTTATTATGTGAGCTTTAGCGATGAGGATTTTGCACAGCTTATTAAGCAGGCTTTGCGTCCACGAGTTGCTGAGTTTATTTTTGGTTAATTGTTATGTGTGATATGTGATTTTGAAACATTTTTTGTTTCTTTTCGCAGATCATAGATTACGGATTACGAATCACTATGTATTATTGTTTAATAGCATCACTTGAGCAGTACACGCTCTCGAGCGATGCACGAAAGATAGATTTCGCAGAGCTTCGTGGCGATATTATGGGTGAGTTGTCTAAAACTGACCTCTCTGCTGCTGAGTTGTTGTATAGTTACTATGATGTTGAGAATCTGTTGTCGGCACTTTGGAAGCGCTCGACACCTCATAATGTGCTTGGCAATTTGAGTGAAGAGGAGATTAGAGCAGAGATTGAAACGAAGGGTAGCGATGATGAACCTTTTGTGAGCAAGTTGCCTGTTTCAGTGCGTTATGCTCTTGATTTGGTGCAGGGTAGAGTGGAGGTTGAAGAGGAGGATGCAACCGATTATTCGAAAATATCAGAGTTAGATGTTGAGAAGTTGTTGTTATCGAATTTTTATAGTTTGGTAGCACAGAGCAAATGTGCTTATTTGAAGCGTTTTGTTGAACTTGATAGACAGATGCGTAGTTATATTGCTGGTGTCGAGGGGGCTGTTGGGGGTTATCCTGAAGAGCCTAGAGAGCAGGTTTGGTACACAGAGTTGAGTGCAGTGATTGAAACTCGTGATTTTGTGGAGCGCGAACATAAGATGGACGCACTTCGTTGGCGTATAGCTGCGGAGTTGACCGAGGCTGGAGGGTTAGATGGTTTGAGTCACGATTTTGATATTGCAGCGGTTTTGAACTATTTGATAGAGATTAATATACTTCATCGTTGGGCAATGCTTAGCAAGGAGATAGGCAGGGAGCGATTCAAGACAATGGTTGCCTCGTTCACTTCTAAGGGAATGATTGACATAGAGCAATAGAAAAAACTCTAATACAGACGATACGTCATAAAAGACTATCACTTTAGTGCGAATAAAGTAGGAAGACATAAAATAATGAAAAAAGGAGAGGTGGTAGGTATTATTTCAAGCCTTGTGACTGTACAAACTGCCGAAGCGGTAGCGCAAAATGAGATCTGCTATATCGACTGTGGTGGTACAAAATTGATGGCAGAGGTTATCAAAATCACTGGCGAAAATGTTTTTGTTCAGGTGTTCGAAAGTACGCGTGGACTTAAAATCGGCGATTCGGTGGAGTTCGTAAGCTCGATGCTCGAGGCTACGTTAGGACCAGGTATATTGACCAAGATATATGACGGTCTGCAAAACAACCTCCAAACTATGGAGGGCGTTTTCCTTAAACGAGGTGACTATACACCAGCTTTGGATATGGAGTCGCGTTGGGACTTTACTCGAATTGCTAACATTGGCGATAGAGTGAAGGCAGGTGATTGGCTTGGTTGGGTGCCTGAGGGTTGGTTGCAACACAAGATTATGGTTCCCTTTAGATTTAAAGGCGAATATACGATTGAGTGGGTGGCAGACAATGGCAACTACTCAATGACTGACCATATTGCAGTTTTGGACGACGGTAAAGGTGGTAAACATATTGTTACAATGGTGCAGAAATGGCCTGTGAAAATGGCGATTACTGCATTTGCCGACAAACCACGTCCATCGAAAATGCTCGAAACAGGTGTTCGTGCAATTGATACATTTAACCCTATTGCCGAGGGTGGTACAGGCTTTATCCCTGGTCCTTTCGGTGCAGGTAAAACAGTACTCCAACACGCAATCAGTAAACAAGCTAACGCTGAGGTGATTATTATTGCAGCTTGTGGTGAACGTGCCAACGAGGTGGTGGAAACTTTCGTTGAGTTTCCTGAACTTGATGACCCTCGCACTGGTCGTAAACTTATGGAGCGTACGGTAATCATTGCCAACACTTCGAATATGCCAGTTTCGGCTCGTGAGGCTTCGGTCTATACAGCTATGACGCTAGGGGAGTACTATCGTGCAATGGGCTATAAAATTCTGCTACTTGCCGACTCTACATCGCGCTGGGCTCAAGCACTTCGTGAGATGAGTAACCGTCTGGAGGAGCTTCCAGGTCAAGATGCCTTCCCGATGGACTTACCTGCAATTATCTCGGCCTTTTATGCTCGTGCAGGTTTTGTTTACTTAAATAACGGACAGACAGGTTCAGTTACCTTTATCGGTACAGTATCTCCTGCTGGGGGTAACTTGAAAGAGCCTGTGACGGAGTCAACTAAAAAGGCTGCTCGTTGTTTCTATGCACTTTCGCAAGCTCGTGCCGACTCGAAACGATACCCTGCAATCGACCCATTGGATAGCTATTCGAAATATTTGGAGTATCCCGAAATTATGGAGTACCTCAACACAAATATCGAGGCTGGTTGGGTTGATAAAGTGTTGGCAGCCAAAACATATGTGCAACGTGGTAAAGAGGCTAACGAACAGATTAATATCCTCGGTGACGATGGTGTACCGGTTGATTATCACGATAGATTCTGGAAATCGGAATTGATTGACTTTGTGATTTTGCAACAAGACTCGTTCGATAAGACCGATGCTAACTGTCCGATGAGTCGTCAAACATATATGTTTAATTATGTGATGGGTATATTGGCTAAGGAGCGTAAGTTTGATGATTTTGAGCAGTGCTCGAACTTCTACAAGCGTTTGATTAACTCGCTTCGTCAGATGAACTATTCTGCGTTCGAGAGCGATGAATTTAATAAATACAAAGCACAAGCCGACGAAATTCTTGCCGAAAAATAGTAGATAATTAACAATTTAATTCACAAGAGTTATTCAATACGTCATCGAATACTTTAGTTTTCGGCAAAAGTTTTTGGTGGACTTTTAAGAAAAAAGTCCCGATGGCGGACGGTCTGAGAGCGATTGATTAGAGTAATGACGCAAAATCCAATTCCCAAAGCACAAATCCGAGGGATTTGTAAGACCTAAAGGACTTTTTAATTTTATTACTACTTAATACTATTTACGATTGCAGACTGAAGCGATGAAACCCAAAACAAAAATAGTTTTTCTTATTATTTTGATGCTCTTATTAGTTGTCTCTTATACATTTCAACTAATTGAAGGTTTGGATAATGAAGGTGTGAAATTTTGGTGGTCTATCGTACTTAATTCATTGCTGGCTGTGGGTTGGACAATATTGGGTATAGCTCAGTGCAAAAAGAGTTCAAGAAATTGAAATCACAATAATAATTCAAAATTCATAATTGTGGCGAATTGATAAGTTAGATAGTTGTTTTCTCTACTTTCCCTTTTTTCAAAAAGCGACAATTGAAAACGATATTTTAAACCGTTAATTATAGAATAATTCATAATTCAATATAAATGGCACTTAGTAAAATTTATACGCAGCTAACTGCGATTACAAAAGCAACGGTAACACTAAACGCTACCGGTGTGACAAACGAGTCGTTAGCAACAGTTGACGGACGATTGGCGCAAGTCGTGAAAATTTCAGGGCAAAGCGTTACACTGCAAGTTTTTGCAGGAACTGAAGGCATTCCAACAAATGCAGAGGTGGTATTCTACAATCGTCCACCAATGCTTAAGGTTTCGGACGAACTGTGTGGTCGTTTCTTCAATGCCTATGGTATTCCGTTGGATGGCGCACCAATCGATGGCGAAGAGCGCGAAACAGGTGGACCTGCTGTGAACCCTTACAAAAGGATGCAACCGTCAGACTTGATTGCAACAGGTATTGCAGGTATCGACTTGAACAATACACTTGTGTCGGGTCAAAAAATTCCATTCTTTGCCGACCCTAACCAACCTTATAACCAAGTTATGGCGATGGTTGCGCTTCGTGCAAAGGTTGATAGAATTATCCTAGGGGGTATGGGTATGACAAACGATGACTATTTGTTCTACAAAAATGTGTTCGAGAATGCGGGTGCGTTAGACCGTATCGTGTCGTTTGTGAATACTACCGATAACCCTCCAGTGGAGCGTCTTTTGGTGCCAGATATGGCGCTGACTGCTGCCGAATACTTTGCCGTTGACAAAAACGAAAAGGTGTTGGTGCTGCTAACCGATATGACACTCTATGCCGATGCTCTGGCAATCGTTAGTAACCGTATGGACCAAATTCCATCTAAGGACTCGATGCCAGGTTCTTTGTATTCGGACTTAGCAAAGATTTACGAAAAGGCGGTGCAGTTGCCAGACGGTGGGTCGATTACTATTTTGGCTGTAACAACGCTTAATGGTGGCGATATTACCCACGCTGTGCCTGATAACACTGGTTATATCACCGAAGGACAGTTGTTCCTGCGTCAAGACTCTGAAATTGGTAAGGTTATCGTTGACCCATTCCGTTCGTTGTCGCGTTTGAAACAGTTGGTAATTGGTAAGAAGACTAGGGAAGACCACCCACAGGTGATGAATGCGGCGGTTCGTCTGTATGCAGATGCTGCAAATGCTAGAACGAAGCTCGAAAATGGTTTCGACTTGAGCGATTATGACGAACGTACACTTGCTTTTGCTAAGGAGTATTCGAATGATTTGTTGGCAATTGATGTAAATATCTCGATTGACGAGATGTTGGACACAGCGTGGAGATTATTCGCAAAGAACTTTACTCCTGCCGAGGTCGCAATCAAAGAGTCGATTATGAAAAAATACTGGCCTAAAGATGCGTAATGGTTTGACACCTTTTAGACAGGCAATAATCAACACCTTTATAATTGTAGTGTTGACGATTGGTGCGATGTCTATCACGCAGTTGATAAAGGGTACGTTTGACTTGGAAAATGCGCTAATTGTTGCTACTTCGCAGATAATTGTAGGTGTTCCTATTTTTTATTTTATTGCAAAGCGCAAAGAGAAAGAAACAGATAACGCAGAAAATTTAGATAAAGAATAAATTAGGTACGTTATCGAAAACGTAGTTTTCGTCAAAAGATTTGGTGTCGCTTTTTACAAAAAGTGACGATTAGATACAAAAATCTCAAATTTGGGGTTAGTGGAGAATCCACCAAATGGAAATTCGATAGAATTTCCCCACCAACCCCAAATCAAAATAAAGAGAAATTTATCACAACGAAAATGATTAAATATCAATTCAATAAAACCTCGCTTAACGATTTGGGCAAACAGCTCAAAATGCGTGAAAAAGCACTCCCTACCATCAAAAGTAAGGAGAGCGCACTTCGTTTGGAGGTTCGTAAAGCTAAAGAGCGTGCGCAAGAGTTGGTGCGTGAGCTTGAGGCGACAATGAAAGAGTATGACTATATGGTCGAATTGTGGGGTGAGTTTGATATGAGCCTCGTTTCGGTCGAAGATGTTGAACTGACAGTGCAGAAGATTGCTGGTGTGCAAATTCCACTGCTCGGAGGTGTGAAATATATTGAGAAACCGTATAGCCGATTCTCTTCTCCGCTCTGGATTGCCGATGGGGTGCGAATACTCAAAGATTTGGCACGATTGGGACTCGAAAGTGAAGTATATGTTAAACGACAAGAGGTGTTGGAACACGCTCGTAAAAAAACGACACAAAAAGTTAACCTCTACGAAAAGGTGCAAATACCTGGCTATGAAGAGGCTATACTAAAGATAAAGAGATTTTTAGAGGACGAAGAAAATATCTCTAAAAGTTCACAAAAGATTATTAAACAACGTATTGAAGCCGCTGCGATATGATAGTAGAAATGACACGTTACGACTTTTTGCTCTATCACAGAGATGTGCCCCAGTTTCTGGAGCATCTTCGTGAGTTGGGTCTTGTCGATATTACACTTAACGACTTTACACCCAATGAACAGCAAAAAACAAAGATTGACCTTTTCGAACGTTATCGAAAAGTTGAATCTGAAATGGCATCAATTAAAGTAAATAAAAGTGGCGGTAAGCCTAAAAAAGGCAAAATCACGCTTGGTAATCCATTTGATACTGCTGACCAAGCGGTAGAACAGTTTGAAAGTGCCACTGCCGAAATTGCACGACTTGAATCTGCGATTGTCAGAGCACGCGCTGAGATGACCCAATTGGAGGCGTGGGGCGAATTTGATGTAACGGAGATTGATCGCCTTAAAAACGAAGGTGTAGTACTCAGATTTTTTGAAACTTCACCTAAATCGTTCCGCTTGGAGTGGGAGCATATCTACGCTATCGAAGTAATTGAACGCACCTCGTCAAAGGTCTTTTTTGTAGTTGCTTGTACTCCAGAGGAGGCAACCCAAACGCTTGAACTTGATGCTATTGAACTTCCTGCTCCTCAAAGTTCATATGCACAAAAAGAGGTGGAAATTGAAGACCTTATTGCTCGTCAAGTCGATTTGCAAAAGGTGGTTGCTCGTGCTGCTGGTAGTCGACAACTAATCAAAGACAAACTGCTTGAAATGCAAGACGAAATCGACTATATTATGGTCGAAAACTCGGGCGAAATGGAGATTGATGGTACACTCAAAGTGTTGGAGGGGTGGAGCGAAGCCAAAGATAGAGCCAAAATAGAGGAGTTTGCAGCTGCGCAAGAGGTCTATTTTATGGCAGAAAAGCCTGTGGTTGAGCAAAATCCGCCGATTAAACTCAAAAATAACTTCTTTTCAAGACTATTCGAGCCTATTGGAGCACTCTATATGCTGCCTCGATATAACGAGTTGGATATGACACCATTCTTTGCGCCATTCTTTATGATCTTCTTCGGAATGTGCTTCGCAGATGCAGGTTATGGTATTTTGCTGATACTGGCAACTATTGTGATGTGGAAAAAAATTCCATCTAACCTTAAAGATATTGGGTGGTTAATGATTTTTCTGAACTTCTCGGCAGTAGTTGTTGGTTTGTTCACAGGAAATGTTTTCGGACTCGAATTGGCAAGAATGCCACAACTTGTGGAGTTCAAACAATTCTTCTTAACTCCTGATAATCTGTTTACTCTCTCAATTGCTATGGGAGCATTGCAAATCATCTTTGCTATGATTATTAAGGTGTTCAATAAAATCAAGAAGGGTGGAGGATTTATCTACGGCATCTCGACAATTGGTTGGTTGATACTAATTCTTAGCTCAGTTGTTGCACTTAGTGGATTGGTGCCTGAATATTTTGCCTCAGATTCACTCGCTTATGAGGTCACAGCGTGGTTTGGAGTTGGACTTATACTGCTCTTTACTGTGCCAAAAAAACCGTTGGCAAGTATCGGAAAGGGACTCTATAGTTTCTACGAAACTGCGACAGGAGTTATTGGTGACTTGATATCATACGTGCGTTTGTTCGCAATTGGTCTGTCGGGTACTATTATTGCGCAGGTCTTCAATGAGTTGTCGGTAGGGTTAAGCGGCGATATACCTGTTGTTAGCTTCCTTGTTATGGCAATTATTCTTTTTGTAGGTCACTTCCTTAATATTTTTATATCAATGCTTGGTGCAATTGTTCACCCAATCAGGTTGACATTTGTGGAGTTCTACAAAAATGCTGACTTTGAGGGTGGTGGGCGCAAGTTTACTCCATTTAAAAGAAGTAGTGTTAAACAGTAAATCAGAATTTACAGAGCATTTAATAATCCGATATAATGAGTGTTAGTGAAAAAAAGGTTAAATTTTGGAATGTTTTTCTAAACTGGACAGTAAGTGTGTTGCTTGCCTTCTTTCTTATTGCACTGTTCTCTAAAATTCTCTCTGATGTGGTTTATATTCCTCAACCAGAGTATATAGATAAGTACAAGTATGTTGAACTATACGCTCCTCAAGATAAAACTCTAGAGCAGATTGACATAGTGAAAGATTCGATATCGAACCTAATAAAAGAGAGAAACAATATTAGCAAACAGGTCGGATTTATGTTTGAACGCTACGATATTGCTGAAAAATCGTTTGATAATTGGGTTGCAGCAAGAAGAGCTACAGAACTTGAAGGCAATAATGCTAATGTTATAGATGAAACCTCTAAAACTGAACTAATATTAGACTCTATTGCTGCTCTTAAATCTAATATTCATACAATACGGGATAGAGAGGATTCGCTTGAGGTAGTGTTGAACTCATTGAATGAGAAGTTCTACCATACAGAACAAAAAATATCGGAGCTTAATGATAATAATTACAGTTACTATAATTTAAAACTGTTCTTAATTCGTTTGCTCATAACACTTCCAATTTTGGTGTTAGGTGTTTTGTTCTTTGTTAAATTTAGAAAACACAAATATAAAGAGATCGGAAGAGCGTCGTGTAGGGAAAGAGTGACGTCCTGGTGTAGATCTCGGGGGTGTTTGTAGCTTTTACCACAAAAACATCGCCTCTTCTACCCCTCCTCATACTTATTGTACTATCACTGCATAACATACACGTCTCATTCAATCATTTCTGTGTGTCACTATCCTCTACGTCGCACTGTTTCTAACACCCCCACCCTAACTAC
>CAMTOL010000007.1 GCA_947074135.1 uncultured Rikenellaceae bacterium | reverse complement strand
ATTTATAATTAAAATTTAACAATGAGTTTTTTTATTTTTTGTATTTTTAAATTATTTTTAAAATAATTGTTCGAAAATTTGATTAGTTTTATATAATATTTATTAAATTTTAATTTCAAACACTATGTCTTTAATTAAATCAATTTCTGGTATTCGAGGAACAATTGGTGGAGTAACTGGCGATAATCTTACTCCGATTGACTTGGCGCGTTTTTCAGCAGCCTTTGCGACTTATATCGCAGGCGAGGTAGGCGAGGGTCGTCGTCCAAAGATTGTAGTTGGTCGTGATGCTCGTATTTCGGGCGAGATGTGCGCTTCGATTGTTGTTGGTGTGCTCGAGGGTTCGGGTGTCGATGTCATTAACATTGGACTAGCATCTACTCCTACGGTTGAGGTTGCTGTTACTGGTTTTAAGGCCGATGGTGGCATCATTCTTACTGCTTCGCACAATCCTCGTCAATGGAATGCACTTAAACTTCTTGGTGGTAATGGTGAGTTTCTAAATGCAGAGCAGGGTGCAAAGGTTTTGGATATTGCAGCAAAAGAGGATTTTAACTTTGCTACTGTTGACAATCTTGGCAAAACCACTACTGCTGACTACAACAAACCACATATCGATATGGTACTTGCTCTTCCGCTTGTTGATGTCGAAGCGATAAAGGCTCGTAAATTTAAGGTTGTTGTCGATGCAGTCAACTCGGTAGGTGGGGTAGTGATACCTGAGCTTCTTCGTCAGTTGGGTTGCGAGGTGATTGAGCTAAACTGTGAGCCAAATGGCGAGTTTGCACACAATCCTGAACCATTGAAAGAGCACTTGACAGAGATTTCGGCTTGTGTGGCTGCTCAAAAGGCTGACCTTGGTGTAGTTGTTGACCCTGATGTTGACCGTTTGGCGTTAGTTTGCGAAGATGGCGAGATGTTTGGCGAGGAGTACACACTAGTTGCAGTTGCGGACTACATTTTGAGCAAACTTGGTGGCGGAAACACAGTTTCGAATCTTAGTTCTTCGAGAGCCTTGAGCGATGTAACAGCTATTTATGGCGGTTCTTACGAGGCTTCGGCAGTTGGCGAGGTCAATGTAGTGGCTAAAATGAAACAGAATGGTGCTGTGATTGGTGGCGAGGGCAATGGAGGTATTATCTACCCAGAGTTGCACTATGGTCGTGATGCGCTAGTTGGAGTTGCGCTATTTCTGACCTATTTTGCTGCTAAAAATATGACTATGAGTTCGCTTCGTGCCTCATATCCACAGTACTATATGAGCAAAAACAAAGCGGAGTTAACCCCAACTACTGATGTTGATGCAATTTTGGCTAAAGTAGCTACAAAGTATTCTGAACATCGTGTAACAACAATTGATGGTGTTAAGATTGATATGGCAGACGGTTGGGTGCACTTGCGTAAATCAAATACTGAACCTATTGTACGCATCTATTCGGAGGCTGGGACGCAACAACGTGCTGACGAACTAGCCCAGCAGTTAGTTGCTGAACTTACCGCCTAATTTTGCGCTTTGCGTTATTTTTTATTCTATTATAATTATAAAATATAGTGAAAAATGACGTCCGATTGTGTCAGAATAAAAAACTTTTTGTAACTTTAGCTACCTTATTAGTCTGGTAGCTACCCATTGATGCTTAGTGCATTTTGCCATCTTTTAAGGCAAAATGCACTTTTTGTGTTTTGCTATGTGGTTTGATTCCAATTACTTATCATAAAACCTTAAAATTCTAAATCTATGAAAAAACTACTCTGTTTAGCATTATTGCTAGGCTCTGTTGTAGTTGGTGCTATGAGCCAAGAAAACCGACCCTGGTTCGACACCAAACTCTCAATGCAGGAGAGAACAGAAGCACTTATTGATGCAATGACCTTCGAGGAGAAGGTAATGCAATTAATGAACGAAGCTCCAGGAATACCTCGACTTGGTATATTGCCATATAACTGGTGGAACGAGTCATTACACGGCATTGGGCGTACTGGTCGTGCCACTGTTTTTCCTCAAGCTATTGGTATGGGGGCTACATTCAATCCTGAATTGATTTATAGGGTCACAACGGCGATTTCAGATGAAGCTCGTGCGAAGTTCAATATTGCACAGGCAAATGGAAATTACAGTCAATACTCTGGTTTAACATTCTGGTCACCAAACGTTAATATATTTCGTGATCCTCGTTGGGGTCGTGGTCAGGAAACTTATGGCGAAGACCCATTTTTAACATCAATTATGGGTGTTGCTTATGTCAAAGGTTTGCAAGGCGATGACTCTAAATACCTAAAGGCAGCAGCTTGTGCTAAACACTATGCTGTTCACTCAGGACCTGAGGCTGTTCGTCACCAATTCGATGTTTCTCCATCGCTCAAAGATTTGCACGAAACCTATCTTCCTGCTTTCGAAGCGTTGGTCAAAGAGGCCAAAGTGGAGGCAGTTATGGGAGCGTATAACAGAGTCTATGGCGAATCGGCAAGTGCAAGTCAACTGTTGTTGGTCGATATTCTTAGAAAAGAGTGGGGATTTGATGGTCATATTGTTTCGGACTGCGGTGCTGTTTACGATATTTATGTGTTCCATAAAATTGTCGATACCCCAGAAGAGGCTGCGGCACTCTCTGCTAAGGCGGGTTTGAACCTTAACTGCGGAGGCACTTATCGTGCGTTAGTCAAAGCTAAAGATAAAGGATTGGTAACTGAAGATGATATTGATTATCTATTGCGCCCGCTTATTAAGTGTAAGATTAAGTTAGGATTATTTGACCCTAAAGAGGCGAATCTCTACAATGCAGTAGCGCCAGCTGTGGTCGAAAGCGATGAACATAGAGCCTTGTCGCGTGAGGTGGCTACCCAATCAATTGTTATGCTCCAAAACAGGAACAATGCTTTACCGCTCGACAAAAATATTAAGACTCTATACGTAACAGGTCCAATGGCTGCAAATACAGATTTTCTGTTGGGCAACTATTATGGGCTAAGCTCTAACTTGGTTACTATTCTCGAGGGTATCACTTCGAAGGTGTCTATAGGTTCGTCAGTAAATTACTCGCCTGGTATTTTGTTCAACACCCCAACACTTAACCCTATTGACTGGACAACAGGTGCAGCTAAAGGAGCAGATGCAATTATTGTTGCACTTGGTATCTCTGGACTAATCGAGGGTGAAGAGGGTGAATCTATCGCCTCTGAGCATAGAGGAGATAGAATGGATATTACTCTACCACAGAACCAAATCAATTTCCTAAAAGAGCTTAGAAAAGATAATACCAAACCAATTATTGCCGTAATTACAGGTGGTTCACCTATTGCAATGCCTGAAGTTGAGGAGTTAGCCGATGCCATTCTTTTTGTTTGGTATCCCGGTCAAGAGGGTGGTGGAGCAGTTGGCGATATTATCTTTGGCGATGCAGTACCTTCAGGTCGTCTGCCTATCACTTTCCCTAAATCGGTCGATCAACTCCCTCCATACGAAGATTATAGTATGAAAGGTCGTACTTATCGTTATATGACCGAGAAACCGCAGTTTCCGTTTGGTTTTGGACTTAGCTATACTAAGTTTGATTATAGCGCACCTGTGTTGAACGCTACCAAAAACGATTATACTATCAAAGCAACTATTAGTAATGTTGGAGACTACGATGCGAGTGAAGTTGTTCAGCTCTATGTGGTTCGTCCGGGTGCTGGTGTCGATAATCCTCTATCTTCTTTGATTGGCGTGAAACGTGTTGAACTTCCGAAGGGTCAGGGTATTGAAGTTGAGTTTACTGTAACTAGAGAACAGTTAAAATCAATTACCGAAAAGGGCGAAAGCAAGTTGCTTAAAGGCAATTATAAATTTATCGTTTCTGGAGCTGCTCCTGTTGAGCGCAGCACTGAACTAGGAACTGTCACTCCTCTAGTTCTTGACTTCAAGATTAAATAGTTAGCATTATTGCTAGTTTTTGCTAGTAATTCTAATATTAATTATCAACTATAACAAAGCGGAGTAACTCAAACTAGAGTTACTCCGCTTTTCTATGTAGTTAATCTGATAGATAATCTACTCTTGTTCGAGATAGTCAAATATCAGCTCGAAATCATCGACATATAGCACCGAACCTGCTGCGCCACAGAAATATCCGCCATTTAGACTAGATGTAGCTACAATAGTTACGTGATTTGGAATCTCTGTTAGTGAGTAGTAGGTCATAGGAATAGTAAACTGTTTGTATGTTGGTACAGTTTCATTGCTAATCAGTTCGCCGTGTGCTATTTTAGTTATCAACGCTTCGTTTTCAGGGCGTTTGTCAACACCATCAGGCCATTTTTCAAGAGTCATATAAATATTGCACCAATCTTTTTTACCAACCGAATCAGCAAAGTTATTGTTAAATACCTCAGCCGCTTTTTGCCAGTATGAACTAGATGTGATAGTTTGTGGTGTATAGCGGTACCAGCCTTTAAGAGCAGTTGGTCGTCCTCTATACGGACGTCCAAATGTTGCACTTTTTAGTGCCTCTACAGGGTTTAAGCTCAATTTAGTGGAATATGTTCCAGTGTATATATTACCAGCAGCAACCTGCACCATCATAATGCCATTATAGGTCTCCATTCTAACCGCTTTACCTGTCACAGCCTCATTACCGCTCACTGATGTTGTGCTAGAGCTACGACCTGCAGTCACAATACCTTCGTTACCTGTTGACCAGTATGAATTTCCTCCAGATTCATTAAAATACCATACCTTTCCGTCCAAATATGCATCAGCAAAGTTTAGGTTTGGAATAGATGGTTGGTTGTCAGTTTTGAATTCAACTTCGGCACCATATTCGCCACCCAAGAATGCACGTACTACATAGCTAGTGTTAGGGTCTAGATTTTTAGCAATACCCTCAATAGTTCCATTTCGACTAGTTGAAGTCAATACATTCCAATCTTGAGCGCCGACCTTTTTGTATTCAAAGCCAGTTGCTGCTGTACTAGTTGGAAGTACATCGCCTGTTAGGTATGCAAAGCTACTCCAAGGATTTGGAGTTCCAGTGATAACATTCTCCATTGAATGTTGTATATCTATTGTCCAATCTTCCTCAATTCCAAAATAACTCATCGTAATTATTACCTCTTTCGAGTAATCACTTATTGTATATGGATTTGGTGAGTATGTAGCAACAGAAGGTCCCAACTGAAAACTCTCTACCTTAATGTCATAAAGATCTTGATTCTGAGATACTTTTACTATCACACTCTGATTTTCGTTGTCAAACAATGCAGAACCGATACTGCCGCTTACTTTGATTTCTCTATCAATAGGTTGTATCGCCTCTATTTGCCAATCGTATTGTTGAAATGTTGTAATATTAAAAACGTATGGAGAGCCAATTGCGTATCCAACACCGTTTGAGAGGTCAATTACATCGCCGCTATCAAGCGTAGAGCGAGAATCTTTCGTGATTACTAAATCTGTAATTTTAACTTTTCTTATATCTACAGTATCACTTAGAGTTAGTCTGATGATTCTGTTTGTTGCATCAATCTTAAGATCTGTTTGCCCCTCTACACTCATACTCTCTACCGTGCCAAATATGATAGGATAAGGAATATCGTTATTAATGCACCCCTGTACACATATCATAGTTATAATTGCTATAATAACTCTTCTCATAGTTCGATATAAATTCTTGATTAAAAGTAGAATGAGAGTCCAAGACCAATAGATAGAAGGTTTAGTTTAAAGCTAGCACTAAAACTTTCGACAGAGCCCTGATACACCTGATTTGTAATTTGTTCTGTGCGCGAGTACTCAACTCCTAAGATGCCTATTGATGCCTCTACTGCCATAAAATCAGTTGCAAATACAGATATTCCTGGTTGGAGAACTATTCCTAATTTATTGATTTTTTCGTAAGTGCCTGTAAACGAACTATTTCCTTCGACTCCGCTAGTTACTTTACCTTGCCCACCGCCAAAGTATACTTTTATGTCGTTGAACATACCAAAACGTTTTGAGTTGCCAATGTTTATATATGTTCTCAAAAACGCTGATGCTGTATAAACTTGTTGGATTGAGTAGTAGTCTGTTACTGCAAAGTTTAGATCTTCACTTAGGTTCAAATCAACGTTGTCAATTTTTATTAGATTTCGAGAGTAGTCAAAAGCGACTCCCGCAGCAACATTATTTGCAAAGGCGTAACCAATAAATGCTTTTGCGCTAATAAGTGTTGAGTTTGCCTTCAAATTATCAAGAATTATAAATTTATAATCCGTCGATTCTAGGTTACTATAGGATACTGTCCCTCCAAAAAATAGTGTTCCTTTTGGTATAAAAGTTTGCGTTTTTATACCTCTATCTATTTTTTGTTTTTTAGATTTAGTTTTTGTAGTTGCTTCACTATCATCTCCTACAGTGCTCAAGGAGTTATTAACAAATTCGATAGAAGTACTGTTTATCTCTTTGAACTGAATGTTATCAGTTGTGTCACTATTATTATCCTCTTTTAAAACAGTTCTAATATCATTGCTTTCCATATCATTTACCTCGTAAGTGATAGTGTTTAGCGATTGTGTTGTGTTATTGATAAAATTGTTCGCAGTTGCGTTAACTGTAGAAACAAGCGTTGTTACTACAGTTAACATTAATGCAATTTTAAGTTTTCTAGTCAAAAACATAAAGATTATTCCCAAATTAGTTCAAAATCATCAACAAATAACTCACTTGGACCACCAGCAAACACTCCGTATCCGTGGTATGAACTAGCGCATACTATTGAGATGTGTGTTGGTTTGTCAGAGCTATAATACTCCATCATAATCTCAAATTGAGTATAGTTGCTAACTTCTTTGTCCGAAACAAGCTCGCCACTTGCAATAAGTTTTGCATTTGAAGGTTTAGTTGTCGATGAACCCCAGTCTTCAAGATATATTTGAATTTGGCAATTATCCATTTTACCTATAAGGTGGCTTTGTGAGCTCTCTTTTGCTGCGGTTACAGTTTTAGGAAAATATTTATACCAACCTCTAAGTCCTAGTGGGCGACCAGTATAAGGGCGACCAAACTTAGCACTCGATAGTGGGTCTGAGATGTTAGTGCTATATGTTCCAGTGAAAAGGTTACCTGCAGCTACTTTAACAACTAAAATGTCAGTATAAGTAAACATTTTAACAGCTTTGCCACTTACTGCATCGTCAGTATGCGTTGTATTTGAGGCCTTACCTCCAGCAAGCGTCATTGTTACCCCGTCGTTACCAGTAGCCCAATAAGAGTTGCCGCCCGAAGCGTTAGGATACCAGTTTTTACCACTAGTATATCCTTCGTCAAAGTTTAGGTTAGGAACTTCTGGTGCATCTTCTGTTCTGAATGTTGGCCATATAGCGTCAGAAGCATAAACAAAACCATTACCGCAACTTCTAACCTCATAGTTGGTCAATGGTTGAAGTCCTGTAACACGAGTTTTGTAAAGTTTCGAAGCCTCAGATATAACCTCAATTTTATCTGAAGGAACAACTATCCAGTTTGAAGAGCCAACTTCGCGATATTCGAATGACAAATCGCTAGGTTTGTCTAGAGTAGCCCACTCACCATAGAATACAGCATATTTAGCTCCATAATCTACCGATTGAGCAAAGTGATCTTGATCTGGTAGTACAGCAAAGTTAACAGCTCCATCAATAATCTGGTTCTGTTTATCTGTCAGTGCAACGTAGATTATATACTCTCCAAGAGGGGCTTTTTTAGCTAGGTTACTAAAGTCTATCTCTGGTCTAGCATTGCCTTTGATAACTTGGCTCCACTCTATACCAACATTGGTTTTTATTATGTTTGTTTCAAAATCAGATATTTCAGATAGTCTAACTGTGTAAGGTAGCCCTTGTGCGTATAGATATGCAGATGTGTGTTTTAGAGTAATCTCTTCTGTTTGAGCAGGTACAAACATATCTAGCACCATAAGGACGTCGTCGCGACTCTGTTCTTTGATAATCTTTTGTTGACCTAGCACCATACCTGTTGCAACAAATGAAGGTAATGTTTTCTTCTCTAGGTTGATGTCTATAGTATCTTTAATAATCACTAAACTACTATCAATTTTCAGGTCAAGCGACAGAGAACCATTATCATCAACATCAATGTCCACATCAAAATAGATTTTGTAGTGTGATGATGGTTCTACATTGCTCACTTTATGTTTAAATGTGCTTTTTGTACCCTGAACGTTAGTGACACTTACTTCCCAATTATATTCGCCAGGTTTAGCACTCAAAAATATAGAGTTACCCTTTTCAATATCTTGTGGAGTAAGAGTTGCGCTGCCGATTGAGAAGTCGTAATTGCTAAAGTTTTTGCGATATGGATATATCACAGGGAATGCGGCACATACTGTTAAGTTGCTAAATTTATCGTTAATTGCAACTAAATGTTCAGCTCACGCAAAAACATTTACGACTTTTGCGCCAATGTAGTATGGATTATTAATAGCGGCATCACTATTGGTTCCGCTTTCTACTACAAAACGATATGTTCCAGCTTTTAGTCTTAGATCTCCTGTATTGTAAGCATCTTCATAACTTCTAACAATTTCATTTGAGCTATTATAGATAGTGAGTCTATATGTAGGGTCAGCTTCTGAATTGCGAGTTGCTATTGATACAATATTTGCGTTAGAGTTCGTTTTAACTTGCATTTTTATCTGAACCGAATCTTCTTCAGTCCCCACCGAACTTTTCGCGCATCCGCAAAGAGCTATCGCTAAGAAAGACAATATTGCTAATAATCTATATCTCATTTTTAATACTTTTCAGTTTCTTTTATTTAAAATACCAGGCTCAGTTATTTAGATTATTCTAGAATAATTGAGAGAGTTTTTTCTGTTTGTCCTTTAGCGTCCACAACTTTTAAATGGAAGAGATGAGTATCTCCTTGGTTTGAAGTGTTTTCAATTACAGCCCAAAGCATCTCCATAAGTCCTCCTACAGAGAACATATACTCTTTTTGTCCTTTGACAGGAACAGCTGGGTCGAGTAAACCAATTTGAGTGAATACATCATACCAATCTGAGTTAGTATCTGGGTTCGCAAGGTCAATTTCTCCTGTGATTCCGAGCATACTTTCAAGAAGTGGTTGTAGAGCTTCAGATTCCATTAGAAGATAGAGATTAGATATACCTTGATCATCTTTAGATTTTAAGGCTACATCTAGGATATTATATCCTTGAGTAATTTTAAAGCGTATTACTTGATCGATGTTAAATTCTGTTGAAGAGCCTTCAGTTCCAAGAGCATTACCAGTAATAGTAGGTTTGTCGTCAACTGGATCTGGGTCTGGATCTGGATTTGGGTTAGGATTTGGGTCTGGATTTTCAGGTTCGTCCCAATTTCCTGTATCACCATTATTATCAATAATATCATTGTTGTCAAGAATATCAACATCTACATCATCTTGTTTTTCTAATGTATCATCGATAACTATCTCAATTCCTACTGTTCCAGATGTTTTAGTATCAACAGTTATATTTCTCCACTGTCTAGCCTCTACATTTGATATTGAGGTTGTTGTCGAAACTAAATCTCCAGTAGAGATATTTGTACCTGTGATATAAATGTCAAGTGTTTTGTTTACAGGTTTTGCAAACCAGCCACCCCTCTCTTCTCCGTCGTAATAGCTAAGTCGGCCAATCTTCGTTGCATCACTAGCGTCATATTTGCTTGATACAGTCACACGTACATCACGCAAAGTTTTAACTAATTCTGTTGTGTAATTTACAGTTACTTTGACGTTTGTAATAGCACAAGTTAGGCTTGTGTTTGTTGTCTTGCCTGATTCCACAACAATAGCTTTGCTTCCTGCAAAGTGCGGAGAGTCCCACTCTGCAGCATTAAGTCTTCCTGTAGTTGCTTTTACTGTGTATAATCCTAGAGGAAGTGCTATTTCTGCAGGTACATCGCTGTACGATGCGTAGCTCGCATAGCTTACCCCATCGTTGTCAATTATGTCAATTTGAAAATCGTTGATATTTACTGAACTTGATCTTGTTTCAACAACTTCAATGTCACTTTTTGGGTTAAGTGATAATACTAGTTTTCCATTTTCACCTGTTGAAGATGAGTTAGAATTTGTTTTACACGCAATTGTTAAAACGGCTGCGATGGCCAATAACGTAAACTTCTTCATATCTTTTGTATTTTACTTCGTTTTTATTGACACTTACTTTTCCATTAAGTGTTAGGTGTTATTTTGTATTATATTATTTTGATATTCTCAGTGTAAAATTTACTTCGCCATCTCCTGTTTCTGAATTTACATTAGTTTGGTTATGTGTATCAGTAACTAATATTTCAAAGTAGTAATCTGAGTACTCTTCGTTATCAGCACAATTTAGAGCACCAAAAGCATTGAAGAAAGAGACTTCAGTTCTGTCAATTTTTAGGGCAGCAGTTTGAGGGTTGTTTAAAGCATTATCCCATACAAAACCAGCATTCGTTAGTTTTTCTTTCTCTGCATCGGTAGCATTAACAATGTCAATTTGGTTAGTACCCCACGCTTCAATAAGACTTGCATTAGTTGTTGTAACCAACACGCTTTTTATACCTCCTTTAGCTGTGATAGTTCCAGCATATTTGGTTGAAGGTACTACTCCTTGAGCGCCTGTAATAATATCGCCACTTTCGAAGAAGTTAGTGTTTATGACAGGTGCAGCTTTAGGTAGTACTGTTCCTGGTAGGTCAAAATTTATATCCTCTTCATATTTGTAGCCATCTTCAGTGGTTATTTGTAGTGTATTATTGCCAGATGTAGATACTACCTTAATTTTGAGAGTTCTTATTTCTGCTGCGGCAGCATTAGGTATAGGAGTAGGGTAGAATTCGTATTCGTTGTTATCTTGTTTTGATGTAAGTTTGAGTCTAAGTCTTATTGTACCTGGCAATAGATTTGCTGTTTCAGTTGTAGTTGGGTAAAATGTGACAAAATCTCTATCAGGGTCACTTTGTGTAGTTGTTCTGATGTCTATCGAGTAATCGCTGTACTCTTTATCAAAACTTTCGGAATCGAAGTCAACATTAATTTTAGTTTGAGCGTGTTTAACGGTAATAGGGATGTCTAAATTTTGACCTCCTGTAATGCTAAATTTAGCTTCGCCTTCGAAGTACTCTTCTTCGAAGGAAGGTAATAGTTCGATATCTCCTTTCCAAGCTACTAGTTTGTAGCTACCTGGTGTTAGTTTGATAATCTCAGGAACATCATCGATGTTATCCCAAGTGCGAAGTATTTCTGCGCGGGTATTCTCAATTCTGAGGCTTAAATCATCTACAACTAATTTAGTTTGTGTTGATTTTGTTGCTAATTCAGTGTTAATTTTTATTCCTGAGATAGTTATTAGTCCTTCTGTTAAAGGTTCATTGTTTGTGCTATTTTTGTTGCTGCAACCAGTGATAGCTAAAGCGCACAACATTAATTGTGTAAGTACACGTAAAGTTGTTTTATTTGCTCTTTTGTGAAATCTCATTATTACTTTATTAATATTTTATCTGTTGAATAATTGTGAAATGAAAAATAATTTTTATTTTTGTATTCCCTCGTATTTAGTTGCAAACTTGTGAGTAGCTTGCAGTTGTGTCGTAAATGTCTATATATAATTCGGGACAAATATAGTGCTTTTTTCCGAAAATTAGCATCTTTTTTTTCTTTTTGTTATTGCGAGATGCGGGTTTGTGTTTAGTTATTAGTGGTTTACGTTTTTGGCTTTTGTGTGATCTGCATTTTCTATTTAGTGAATGTAGTTATTTAGTGAACTCGTGATTTTGGTGAGTTTTTTGGGACTTTGAGGTTGTTATATTCTATAATTATATATAGGTTGTATGTTCTGTGGTTAGAATCATTTAGTTGTTTTGTATTACTTTTTTTTAGTTGGTTTGTAGTTTTATGTTAGTTATTTTTGTGTAAAATTCTTGGTTAATTTGAAAATATATTTGTAAATAATTTGAAAGTTAGGAAAAAGTTACTACCTTTGCCGACCCGAAAACTATTTTTCTTAGAGGTAAGAGTGTAGTTTATAGGCGGGAAACAGAATTTATTTACTTTAATTTACTTAAATGTACGCAATTGTAGAAATAGCAGGTCAGCAGTTTAAAGCTGAGAAAGGACGCAAGCTCTACGTTCACCGTTTGCCAAACGCCGAAGGCGAGGCAGTGAGCTGTGCTTCAGTAATGCTAATCGAAAGAGACGGTCAGGTTAAAGTTGGCGCACCTGTGTTAGAAAGCGCTTCGGTAGAGTTTGAGGTTCTTCGTCACTTGAAAGATGACAAAGTTATCGTATTCAAGAAAAAACGTAGAAAAGGTTACCGTGTTAAAAATGGTCACCGTCAGTGTTTGACTCAAATTCTTATCAAAGATATTGTTGAGGGCAAAGCGGCAGCTCCTAAGGCTAAAAAAGCTGAAGTTGCTCCTGAAGCTGAGGTAGTAGCGGCTGAGAAACCAGCAAAAAAAGCGGCTCCAAAAGCTAAAAAAGAGGAAGCGGCTGAATAATTAAATTAGTAACCAACTGTAAAAGTAAGACAATAAGATGGCACACAAAAAAGGTGTAGGTAGTTCGAAGAACGGCCGTGAATCAGAAAGCAAACGTCTTGGCGTTAAATTGTTTGGTGGTCAAGTTTGTAAAGCAGGTAACATCATCGTTCGTCAACGTGGCACACGTCACAATGCGGGTGAGAATGTTGGTTGTGGTAAGGATCACACTCTATTTGCGCTTGTTGATGGTACTGTATGTTTCAAAAAACGTACAGAGGGTAAATCATTCGTATCAGTAGTTCCAACTGCTGAGTAATTTTAGGATTGGGGTTTAGGGTTTTCCGCTCCGATTACTAAGAATAAATAATTAGGAGGCTTGGTAGTTCGCTATCAAGCCTTTTTTTATTTTCTGTTTTTTTGTAGATTATGTTTTTCGTATCTTTGTAAGATTATATCCGTATGGGTGTATGTTTGAATCTTTATAAATGATTGATAAGGCTACCATAGATAAGATTTTTGCCGCAGCAGACATTGTTGAGGTCGTTGGTGATTTTGTTACTCTTCGTAAGAAAGGGGTCAACTACACTGCCTGTTGCCCTTTTCACGATGAAAAAACTCCATCGTTTATGGTTTCCCCTTCAAAAGGTGTCTATAAATGTTTTGGTTGTGGAAAAGGTGGCGGTGCTGTCAATTTTGTTATGGAGCACGAACGGCTAACCTATCCCGAGGCTCTTAAATGGTTAGCTCGTAAATATGGAATTGAGGTCGAAGAGGTTGCTTTGACTGATGCTCAAATCGAACGTAACAACGACAGGGAGAGTATGTTGGTTTTGAACTCTTGGGCGGCGAACTACTTCAAAGAGCAGATGAATACGACTGACGATGGACGTAATATTGGATTATCTTACTTTGTCGAACGTGGTTTCACACCATCGACTATTGAGACTTTCGGTTTAGGCTACTGTCCCGACTCTCGCTCTCGCGATGCGATGAGTCGTGCGGCTGTAAAGGAGGGATTTGAGGAGAAGTTTTTGACATCGACAGGGCTTACTATTATTCGAGAGCAAGACGGCTCTTATTATGATAGGTTTTGTGGTCGTGTGATGTTTCCTATCTATTCGTTGACTGGTCGTGTGATTGGCTTTGGTGGGCGTACAATGAGTACCGATAAAAAGACGGCTAAATACCTAAACTCGCCTCAAAGTGAAATTTACGACAAAAGTCAAACGCTTTACGGTGTTTATCAAGCCAAAAAGGCCATAACTGCTGAAAATAAGTGTATTTTGGTCGAGGGTTATACCGACGTGATGCAGATGTACCAAAGCGGCGTTTGTAATGTTGTGGCATCGAGTGGAACATCGCTTACAGAGCAGCAAGTAAGATTGATAAAGCGTTTTACACGCAATGTTACAGTGATTTACGATGGCGACTCGGCTGGTATTAAGGCATCGCTCCGAGGAATTGATATACTGCTCAAAGAGGGGTTAAATGTGAGGGTAGTGCCGCTACCTGAAGGCGATGACCCCGATAGTTTTGCAAAAAGTCGCTCTGCTACTGAGCTGGCGAGCTACATTGAGCGAATGGAGGAGGATTTTTTGAGGTTCAAGACTAGAATCCTGCTCGATGATGCAGAGGGCGACCCTGCGGCTCGTGCCGAGCTTATCAAAGATGTGGTTCACTCGATTTCGTTGATTGAGGATAAGATAACCAGAGAGGTCTATATACGTGAGTGTGCCCAGATGATGGATGTTAGTTATGATGTGTTGAGTCGTTCTGTTGTCGAGGCTATTGTGGCTCTGCCAACTGCCCGAATCAATGCGCAGCGTGAACATCAAATATCCCAAAATCAAGCTATAACAACTCATCAAAAGCCTCTTGTTCAACCGGTTGTTCGGGTGAATAGTGCAAAAAAGCGTGGTTCGGCTATGGTTGAACTTGAACGTGAGTTGGTGGGCTATTTGGTTAAGTTTGGCGACCAGTCGTTCGATTATGAGTTGAGCGATGACAATGTGGTTCAAATGCCAGTGGCTCAAAGCATTGTAAATGAGTTGGTAAATGACGGAATAGAATTTACTGTTCCGCAGTATAATCTTATATTTCAGGCTTTTGTGATGGCTATTGAGCGTGGCGAAGTTATTTCGACAACTGATTTATTGAACTCTGCCGATAGTGGTGTTACGTCTGTTGTTGCCGATATTTTGGCTTGGGACGATAACTATGCTGCATCTCAGATTTGGACACGTTTTGATATGCGACCAAAGAGTGAGCGTGAGTTGTTGTTTAAGTCGATACCTAAGGCGGTATTGCTCTACAAGTCTAAAGTTGTTGAGATGAGAATTAAGGATATTCAAGTGCAAATGTCGCAGAGTGAGGATCTTGACGAGGTGTTGGTGGAGCAAATCAAAGGATTGAACTCTATCAAAATGGCGATAGCAGACCGCTACAAACGACTGTTGTAGTTTTATTTATTTGACCAATAGCATCTCGCAGCGTGTGCAATCGAATTTCAGAGTAATCGACTGACCATTGTTGACCAAGCGAAGCGGAAGATTGAGTTTGGTGTATTGTAAACACAATCCTCGCTCTCGTAGAACACAGAATTTACTGCGCATCAGATAGTTTGGTGTAAGGTTGTGAATCCCATCTGAACTTGTTTTTCTGTCTGTAATCCTCGATTTTTCAGCTAAAGCCGAACATTCGTTCTCTAACTTTTCTAACAGCTCTCGCCTTAGCGAGTTAACTGCAGATGATGGCAAAAATGGTAGTGTTTGACACTCAATCCGAGCTTCAATGACTCTAAAAATTGTGCCTCCGCTCTTCGATAACCCATTTTGTAGTGATGATTGAGCCTTTTCTCTGTTTTGTGCCAACTCAACCCCAATCTTTTCAATAATTACTTCCGCTTTTGCATCCAAGTCTGTACTAGCTTCTACTTTGTATTCATCTTCTGATTCAGTAAAGAGAATGTATGTATTGATTCTCCGTTCTGCCTCTGGTTTAAACTCTGCCGAAAAATTTCGATAAAGCTTCGTTCCACTCTTTATATCTTTAGGTGTGAAAAGTGCAATTCTGTTTTCATCTACTCTGTTAATTCGCACTCCCTCAATCTTTTGTTGCTCATTGTAGAAACAGAGTCCATCGCCGTTCTGAAGTTTTATGTTTTTTTCTAGTACAACAGTAATAGAGTTCTTGTCGTTTCGTTCAACTACTCCTATATACTCGCCTCCAGGAGCTCCGCTTGTAACACTTCGTAGTACTATTTTGCCGTTTTTTTCTCTTTCGTTTTCTCCAACACCATCTAAAAACCACTCGGTATAGTTCCTATTGAAGGTCAACAGCGTATTGGGTTCAAAACTAGGTTTTGATACTCCCCACGAGGTGCGTTTTACTCCTAATTGGTTCAATATCTGATTGTAATATGCTACCGTATTACTTACGTATTCTTTTTCTTTAAGTCTTCCCTCAATTTTGAGCGAACATACTCCAGCCTCGATTAATTCGGCAATTCTATTTGATAGATTAAGATCACGAGGCGACAGCAATGCTTCGTTTCTGACTAAAACTACACCGCTACTGTCAACCAAATCGTAGGTCGAACGGCAAGGCTGCGCACACTCCCCACGATTGCCACTCCTGCCCGTTAGGTGTTCCGACAGTCCGCAAACTCCGCTATACCCAACGCAAATTGCACCGTGCACAAAAGCCTCAATCTCAACATCGACGCTAGATGCAATTTCTCTAATCTGCTTCAGCGAGAACCCGCGTTCGACCACCAATCGACTGACGCCAGCTTGTTCAAACTTCGCAGCTCGTTGAGGGTTCTCAATAAAAGTTTGGGTCGAAGCGTGAAGCTCAATAGGTAGTTCCATATCGAGTACCCGAACATCTTGAAAAATAATTGCACATACACCAGCTTCGATTGCCTTTAGAGCCAGCTCCTTAGCCGACTTAACCTCTTCGTCGTTTTTGAAAAGAGTATTGAGTGCCAAAAATACCTTAACTCCAAAAGGTCGAGCGTAGTTACACAATCGCTCAATGTCGCCAATTGAGTTTCCTGCCGCCGAACGAGCAGAAAAACGCTCCGCACCAATATATAAAGCATCGGCTCCAGCATCAATAGCGGCGCACCCAACATCGAAATTAGCAGCAGGAGCTAGTAATTCGACTCTTAGTTCATCTATTTGCACAGGTTTTGTCATAAAAAATATTAGCGGTTTGCATTACGTAAAAAGATAGTGCAAAATTAGTAAAAAAAATATACCTTTGTAACTTAGTATAAACTCCAACTCAAAGTTAGTTGAGATAAGGTGTTTTTCTAACATTTCTTAAAAGAAATAAGCGCTTAAGTAATATCTTGATTAGGAGTAGATTGATAGTAGTTGTATCTCTACTTGTTGCTGTCTTGGCGACAAGTTGTAATACGTTGCGTTACGTTCCAGAAGGTCAATCCCTATTGCATAAAAATCGGGTTAAACTTATCGAACCTAAAGGCGCTAATATTAGTAAAAGTGATATTGAACAGTATATTCAACAAGCGCCAAATAGAAGGTTGCTGGGAATGGGAATTTATCTTGGCTTCTATAACATTACAGACAGCTCTAAACATAATGGTTGGCATAAGTTTTGGGGCGAGAAGATTGGCGAAGCACCCGTAATTCTTGATAGTATTTTAGTAACTCGTTCGGTAGATGAGATTGAGATTTTTGCCGAGTCTAAAGGGTTTCTCAATGCAGAGGTGAGCGATACAATTGTTGTTAATAACAGACGTAAGTCAACTGTCACTTATAGGGTCAATACCCACGAACCATTTGTAATTGCTGATGTAAAATATAATATTGAGGATAACTTTCTAAAGCCAATTATCGAGAGTGATACCTTAAACTCGCTGTTGAGAACTGGAAAACGGTTCGAGCGTTCTGCTTTAGAGGGCGAAAGAGTTAGAGTCTCAAATCGATTAAGAAATATAGGTTTCTGGGGGTTCAATCAAACCTACATCTCCTATGCTGCAGACTCTACTCTAGGAAACAATACAGTTAACCTCACAATCAATGTTTCTCAGTTTATTGCAGGTCAATCTCCAAAAGGCGAGAATATCTATGTCAACCACCCAATCTATCGTATCAAAAATATCGTTCTCAATTCGAATTATGACCCTTCGATATCTGTTGAAGAGCAGTCTAAAGTTCATTATGATACGATAGAGTATCGTGATGTTGATATTTTATATCGCGATAAGTTGTTGCTCAAAGAGAATATTTTGCTTAACCAACTAGGTATGTCGCCAGGTGAACTGTTTTCGCAGCAAAATATCGAACAGACTTATACAAATATTCGCTCTTTGGATCTTAATCCATCAATTATTTTCACCCCTTTACCAGTTGATACCTCGAACCTTGTCTATGTGACAGATGCTACTGGCAGTGCAATGACCACAGAGAGAGAACTTAACTGTTTGATTCAGTGTATTCCTAATGTTCGTCAAAACTTTTCGTTAGGTTTCGAAGCATCGACAACGGCAGATTACTACTCTTTGGCTCTTAAATTTGGTTATCAAAATCGCAATTTGTTTAAAGGAGCTGAGGATTTTAATATTTCACTTCGAGGAGCTTATGAGTTTCTAAAGTCACAACAACAGAAAAATTCGTTTGAATTTGGTATCGCTACCTCAATTTCATTTCCTAGATTCTGGTTGCCAATCTCGCCCGATAAAATGCGAGAGTTTAGCTACTCATCTACAACTCTCTCTCTCTCGTATAGTATTCAACGACGACCATTTTACGAACGTTCAATATTTAGTGCAGTCTATGGTTATGGTTGGACGCTCAAAAATGGAGCAAGATTTACAATTAATCCTGTTGATGTTCACGTAGTTGACGTGCCCTGGGTTGATTCTATGTTTTTGTGGGATATAGAAAACCCGTATTTAAGAAATAGTTACTCGTCGCAACTTATTGCGGGGCTTTCGGCATCATATAGCTATAATACTAATCCAGATATCAAGCAGAATGGTTTTACCTTTAATGTTATGGCAGATCTTAATGGTAATCTACTTTATGGCTTAAATGAACTCTTTGGCTCTCCTAAAATAATATCTTCGGCAGGTGATAATTACTATAATCTATTTGGCTTGCGATTTGCACAGTATTTTCGAGTGATGGCCGACGTTAGCAATCGAGTCAATGTAGGTAAGCGAACTCAAATTGCTTGGCGTTTTTTAGCAGCTGGAGGATATGCGTATGGCAATTCACAGAGTTTGCCTTTCGAGAGAATGTTGTTTGCGGGTGGTGCTAACTCGATGCGTGGTTGGCAGGTGCGAACACTAGGACCTGGAGGAACACTAATCTTAGATTATGGTTCCTATCCTAATCAATTAGGTGATTTGCGTTTAGAAGCAAATCTGGAATTTAGATTTAATATTGTGGGAGGATTGAATACTGCTCTGTTTTTCGACTGCGGTAATATTTGGATGAATGGCAAAGGCGAAACTCGCCCTGATGCTAAGTTCTTAGTGTATGATTTCTATAAGCAGTTAGGTTTCAATACAGGTGTGGGTCTAAGGTATGATTTGGGTTTTTTTGTATTTCGTTTGGATTGGGGTTTGAAACTGCACAATCCTAATAACTCAATTGGACAGCGTTGGTTTAGGGATTTGACTTTAGATAAAACCGCACTTCATTTTGCTATCGGACTACCTTTTTAATTCACAACTCTCAATTGTTTGTTAGAAATAGTAGTCAATCACTGGTCGTCATTAATCATTAACCATTAATAAAATATGTTTAGTTATCAACAATTAAAAGATTATTGCGAGGCGGTTTTCAAAGGTATGGGCTGCTCTGACGAAGATGCTGCAATTGTGACCGAAGTGTTACTTGCTGCCGAGCTTCACGGATTGAGTTCGCACGGAATGCTCAGAGTAAAAGATATTTATGGGCTCTATAAAGCGGGTCGTATTAACACCAAACCTAATGTTAGAATTGTTCACGAAAGCCCTTCGACTGCCACTATTGATGGCGATGGAGCAATTGGTATTGTGGCGGCTCGTTATGCGATGCAGGTGGCGATCGAGAAGTCTGAAAAGGCTGGTACTGGCTGGGTGGCTGTGCGTAATTCAAACCATTTTGGGATAGCTGGTTACTATGCAGAAATGGCACTTGCTCACGATATGATTGGAATTGCTATGACAAATGCAAATCCGCTAGTTGCCCCAACATTCTCGGTTAGTCGTATGCTTGGTACAAATCCACTTGCGGTGGCTATTCCTGCCGATAAACAACCTCCTCTTGTTGCTGATTTTGCTACTACTCCCATTGCTCGTGGTAAACTAGCGATAATGGGCAAAAAGGGTGAGTCTGCTCCGCTTGGTTATGTGCAAGACGCTGATGGAGTGCCATCTACTGACCCCGATATTATTACTCGTGGAGGTGCTATTGTGCCTCTAGGAGGTGATTATGAACACGGAAGTCACAAGGGTTATTGTATGGGGGCGTTGATTGATATTTTTTCGAGTGTGATGTCAGGTGCTAATTTTGGACCTTTTGTACCTCCTCAAGTGCCTTATTTACCGCTATTGGACAAGAGCGTTGGCGATGGTTTGGGGCATTTCTTTGGTGCTATGCGTATAGATGCTTTCCGTACAAAAGAGGAGTTTAAACACTCTATGGATGAGTGGATTGAAACTTTTAGAGGCGCTAAACCTGCTAAGGGGCAAGATAGAGTCTATATTCCAGGCGATATTGAGCGCGAGAAGCGAGCTAGAATTATGGTCGATGGCATTACGATTTTAAAAGCTGTTGAAGATGATTTGAGAGAGGTTGGTCGTGAGTTTTCGGTTGAATTGTAGTAGAGTAGTAATGCAAAAAAGAACATTGAAACTGTTTAGTTCTCAATGTTCTTTTTGTATTGTGTTATTGTTTGGTAGTTTGCTGACTACTTTGTAAAAGTAAATGCTTGAGGAAGTAATTCGCTGATTTTTACAGTTTTCCCACCCTTGAGTCCAACTATTTCGATATCGTACTCCGAGCGTCGAGCGCACTCGGCAATAAATTCGCGACAAACACCGCAAGGTGAGATTCCTTCTGGGCTCTCAGGCGAGTAAATTGCTATTCTGTGTACTTTCGAAGCGGGGTAGGTAGCCATAGCGTAGCTAAGTGCTACTCGTTCGGCGCAGATTGATGCTCCAAAAGCAGAACACTCTTGGTTTGAACCTGTTACAACGATTGAATCGTGAAGTTCGACAGCAGCTCCAACGCGGAAGTCAGAGTATGGTGCATAGGCTCGCATTGCTGCTTCGATTGCGCTATTTAATAGTGGGTCCATTTTTGCTTGATTTTTAAATTTTTTGTAAATATCAGGGTTTACTTAAACACCAAAAGTAGTAAAAATTTTATAAATTCCAACGTTATTGTATATTAATTTTTCAAAAAATGCTAACAAATTATCATAGCCACACCCAATTTTGTGATGCAAAGGCTAGAGTAGAGGATTTTGTGATTGAAGCTATTAGGCTTGGATTTAGCGAGTGGGGTGTGTCGCCTCACTGTCCGTTGCCTATGCTAAAGTATGCTCCTTGGGCAATGTCGATTGAAGATGTGGAACCTTATATTGCTCATATTGAGGGGTTAAAAGTTAGGTATGGGGATAGAATTAGAATCTATACTGGAATGGAGATTGATTATATTGACGAACAGTTTAATCCGTCGTCTGACTATTTTCAGTCAATGCCCCTAGATTTTCGTATTGGTTCCGTTCATCTTTTGCGTTCGCCGCGCACTGGCGAGTTGGTTGATGTGGATTGTAGTATTAGCGATTTCAAACGTCACGTTGATTACCATTTTTCGGGTTCGTTACAGTTGGTGGTGCAGCACTATTATAAGGCTCTCAACTCTATGGTTGAGTTGGGCGGGTTCGATTTTCTGGCTCATCCGGACAAAATATCTTCAAATACTTCAGAGTTAAGTTCCAAAATTTGTTCGAATGGTTGGTATCAGGATTTGGTGGAGCAGTTTTTGCTTAACTGTGCAGCAAGAGGTGTTGTGTTGGAGATAAATACTAAAGCGCATCATAGCAAGGGAGTATTTTTTCCTGATAGACAATATTTTGAACGAATGGCTCAACTAGGTATTAAAGTTGTTATAAATTCCGATGTTCATCATCTCGACAGGCTTACTGTGGGGTTGAGAGAGGTTGGTGAGCTTTATAAAGGTGAGATAGTTAGTTTGAAAGATATTATATAACTGTTAGATTGTTGAATTATTGTTTGCAATGTTCGTGAAAAAGAGATACTTTTGTGCGAATTTTCAAATTTAACTTAGTTGGATTGATATTCTTATGTCAATCCATCGTAGGTGGATTTTGTAAAATGAGAGTTATTATATAAGACTAATTTTAATTTAATTACAAGGAGATGAAGACTCATTACAGTGACCTTATCGACCAAACGTTTGACTTTCCCCAAGCCGAATTTTCGACCGAAGATGGCGAGTTGTATTGGCACGAAGTACCGTTGATGGATGTTATAAAACAATATGGTACTCCACTTAAAATAAGCTACTTACCTAAGATTGGACAGCAGATTGATAGAGCTCGTAAGCTCTTTGCTGTTGCAATGGCTAAGGTTGATTATAAGGGTACATATAACTACTGTTATTGTACCAAAAGTTCTCACTTCTCTTTTGTGATGGAGGAGGCTCTTAAACATAAAGTTCAGATAGAAACTTCGTCAGCTTATGATATCCACATCATTAATGCGCTATATGAACAAGGTCTGTTGGATAAGAGTACTTATGTAGTATGTAACGGTTACAAACGACCTCAATATGTTGATAATATAGCGCAGTTGGTTCGTGATGGTTTCGAGAATACAATTCCGGTGCTCGATGGTAAAGATGACCTAGCTTTGCTTGATGCTGAGTTGGATAGACCTTGTAAAATTGGTATTCGAATTGCATCGGAGGAGGAACCTAAGTTTGATTTTTATACATCACGTCTAGGTATTCGTTACTCCGACATACTTGAGTATTACAAGAAGAATATCAAGCCCAATAAGAAGTTTAAACTCAAGATGTTGCACTTCTTTATCAATACTGGTATTCGTGATACGGCATACTATTGGAGTGAGTTGAGTAAGTGTTTGGGTATATATGTGGAGTTGAAGAAGATGTGTCCAGATTTGGATTCGTTGAATATAGGTGGTGGTTTTCCGATTAAGAATTCATTGGCGTTCGATTATGATTATGAGTATATGACCGAAGAGATTGTGGCGCAGATTAAGAGTTATTGTAATCAGTATGATATTGAGGAGCCACATATTTTTACTGAGTTTGGTTCTTATACTGTGGGTGAGAGTGGAGCGACGTTGTATTCGATTATCAATGAGCGTCAGCAGAATGACCGCGAAACGTGGTATATGATTGACAGCTCTTTTATGACGACTTTGCCTGACACTTGGGGTATTAATCAGCGTTATATAATGTTGGCTGTTAACAATTGGGATAAGGAGTATAAGCGAGTATTTTTGGGTGGTTTGACTTGTGATAGCGAGGATTATTACAATGCCGAGGCACATCAGAATGCTATCTATTTGCCTAAGTTGACACCGGGTGAGCCGCAGTACATTGGATTCTTTCATACTGGGGCGTATCAGGAGAGTTTGGGTGGTTATGGTGGTATTCAGCACTGTTTGATACCTGCTCCGAAGCATATTATCATTGATGTTGACAAGGAGACAGGGGAGTACTACACTCGTTTGTTTGCCAAGGAGCAATCCTACCGTTCAATGATGCGTATTTTAGGCTATTAGGCAATTTGTTTAACTAATCGATAAGAGCGACAACCATTACACTATGGTTGTCGCTCTTGTTATTATTACTTCATTACTGTTTTGAGAACAATCAGAGTTTTCATTTCTTGCTTGACAATGTCTTTTGAACGCATAGGTTGATATATCACTCGCTTGTATTTATTGTACTAGAATAACAATTGCAGCGAGAACTCCTCTATCCCAACGAATAGTAAAGTATCATAATAATTACACTATTTGCAGTT